>NZ_SDPL01000041.1 GCF_004135055.1 Agromyces binzhouensis
CCCGCGCGTTCCTTCGACCGCGATGACCGTGGGGCCCGCCGGTCCGACCGCGACGAGCGTCCCTCGCGTCGTTTCGACCGCGATGACCGCCCTGCCCGCTCGAACGGTCGCGACGAGCGTGCGCCGCGCCGTTTCGACCGCGACGAGCGCCCCGCGCGTTCCTTCGACCGCGATGACCGTGGGGCCCGCCGGTCCGACCGCGACGAGCGTCCCTCGCGTCGCTTCGACCGTGACGACCGCGCGCCCCGCCGATCCGACCGCGACGAGCGTCCCGGCCGATCGTTCGACCGCGACGAGCGTGCGCCGCGTCGCAGCCGCGAGTTCGACCGCCCCGGCTTCCGCGACTCCGAGCGCCGTCCGTCGTCGTTCTACCCGGCGAAGGACCGGGCGGAGCGCAGCGATCGCACCGAGCGCTTCGCGCCGGCCGACGACGTGGTGCTGGAGCGCCTCGAGGCCGACGCCATCCAGGCCGAGCAGGTCGACGGCATCCGCTTCGCCGACCTCGGCCTCGGCGGCAACATCGTGCGCGCCCTCAGCGACCTCGGCGCCGAGTCGCCGTTCCCGATCCAGGCCGCCACGATCCCGGTCGTGCTCGAGGGCCGCGACGTCCTCGGACGCGGACGAACGGGCTCGGGCAAGACCATCGCGTTCGGCGCGCCGACCGTCGAGCGCCTCATGCAGGACTGGGCCGCCGCCGGCAAGTCGGGCGGCAAGCGCCAGATGGGGCGCAAGCCCCGGGCCCTGATCCTCGCGCCGACGCGCGAGCTCGCCCTGCAGATCGACCGCACCGTGCAGCCGATCGCGCAGAGCGTCGGCCTCTTCACGACGCAGATCTACGGCGGCGTGCCGCAGGGCCGCCAGGTCGGTGCGCTGCAGCGCGGCGTCGACATCGTGATCGGCACCCCGGGTCGCATCGAGGACCTCATCGAGCAGGGTCGCCTCGACCTCTCCGAGATCCGGATCGCCGTCCTCGACGAGGCCGACCACATGTGCGACCTCGGGTTCCTCGAGCCCGTGCAGCGCATCCTCCGCCGCACCGCCGAGGGCAGCCAGAAGCTCCTCTTCTCGGCGACGCTCGACACGGGCGTGGCCGCGCTCGTCGACGAGTTCCTCGTCGACCCGGCCGTGCACGAGGTCGCCGGCGAGGACCAGGCGTCCGGCACGATCGAGCACCGCGTGTTCGTCATCGACAACCGCGACAAGCGCGACATCGTGGCCCGCCTCGCCGACCGCGACGGCAAGACGCTCATCTTCTCCCGGACCCGCGCGTTCGCCGAGGACCTGACGATGCACCTCGAGGACGCCGGCATCTTCGCCGTCGCCCTGCACGGCGACCTGAACCAGGCCAAGCGCACGCGCAACCTGCACCAGCTGACGAGCGGCCGCGTCGACGTGCTCGTCGCGACCGACGTCGCCGCCCGGGGCATCCACGTCGACGACATCGACCTGGTCATCCAGGCCGACGCGCCCGACGAGTACAAGACCTACCTGCACCGCTCCGGCCGCACCGGCCGTGCCGGTCGCGAGGGTCGCGTCGTCACGCTGATCCCGCGGAACCGCCAGCGTCGCCTCGCCGAGCTCCTCGACCGTGCCGAGATCGAGGTCGACTTCGAGGACGTCCGCCTCGGCGACGAGCTGCTCGCCGACCTCGGCCCGATCCGCACGGCGGCCCCCGCCGCCGCGGTCGCGCCGGCCGACGAGGACGCGCCCGTCGCGTAACGCCGCCCCCGCGGCATCCGCCTGCCCCCACTGACGAAGGCCCCGACCACCCGGTCGGGGCCTTCGTGCGTCTGGTTAAGGGCAGCGGTCAGTTGAGGCCGAAGAACCGCTCGAAGTAGCCGCCCAGCTTCTCGAGGACGGCCTGCTTCTTCGCGCCGTGGTGCTGTTCCTTGGCGAATCGCGAGACCGGCGGCAGCACCTTGGTAATCGCGGTGCCGGTGGTCTGGACGGCGCCGTCGCGGAACGCCGTCTCGACGAAGGCGTGGGCCGCGTCGCGGTCGAGGTGCTCTTCGGCGATGATCCGGTCGAGCTCTTCGGCGCGCTTGGCGGCGATGTACTCGCGCCAGTGCTCGTCGACGGGCTTGATCGAGACGGCGTCGACGAACTCCTCGATGAGGTCTTTCTTGCTGCGCAGCGTGGGGCTCGCGTCGATGGCACGGTCGATGGTCGCGCGGATCTCCTTGTCTTCGGCGTCGCCCTTCGCGTCGCGGTGCTGCTGCACGAGCATGAGGATGTAGTCGACGTTGATCTCGACCTGCTTGATGAGTTCGATCTCGAAGACGACGTCGTCGATGATCGACTCCTTGTCGGCGTCGGTCTGCTTCCGGAACTCCTGGTAGAGGTCGAGGTAGCGGCTCTGGTGGTCCTGCAGGTCGCGCGGGCTGAGGATCTCGTTGCCCGCGAATTCGTCGAACGAGACCAGGATGTTGCGGAGCCGGAGGATCGCGCCGAACAGGGCGATGTACGCCTTCTGGTTCGCCTCGCCGATGATCGGCGTGCCGAGCGGGAAGCGCTGCACGAGTTCGGCGATGCGCTCGGCGTAGTCGTTCGCGTAGTCGGCGTACGGCTTGAGGAGCACGATGCCGCCGGCGTTCTTGTTGCCGAAGAGGGCGATGGCGTCGTTGGTGGCCTCTTCGAGGTCGCGGAAGCTGACGATGTTGCCGTAGGTCTTGACCGAGTTCAGGATGCGGTTGGTGCGCGAGTACGCCTGGATGAGGCCGTGCGCGCGGAGGTTCTTGTCGAGCCAGAGCGTGTTGAGCGTGGTCGCGTCGAACCCGGTAAGGAACATGTTGACGACGATGACGAGGTCGATCTCGCGATTCTTCAGCCGGAGCGAGAGGTCCTTGTAGTAGTTCTGGAACCGGTCCGCGGTGGTGTCGAAGCTCGTGCCGAACATGGCGTTGTAGTCCCAGATCGCCTCCGAGAGGAACATCCGAGCGTCGAGGTCGAGCACGTCGGGGTCGAAGTCCTCCTCGCCGAGTTCGCCCTCGGGTTCGGCTTCGTTCGCGGCGTGGCTGTAGATGAGTCCGACCTTCAGCCGCTTCGCCTCGGGCAGTGCCTGCTGTTGGATGGCGAACTGGTTGTAGTAGACCCGGGCGGCGTCGATGGACGCGGTCGCGAAGAGCGAGTTGAATCCGGCGAGCCGCTTGCCGCTGAGCAAGTAGTGGTCGGCGCGCTTGGTCTTCTGGTCGAAGTGCTCGAGGATGTACGCCACGACCTGCCGTACGCGTTCGGGTGCGAGCAGCGCCGTCTCGGTCTCGATGCCGCTGACCTGCTTGTCGGCGAGGCCGGCGGGGAGCTTGATGGTGTTGACGTAGTCGATGCGGAACGGAAGGACGTTCTTGTCGGTGATCGCGTCGACGATCGTGTAGGTGTGCAGCTTGTCGCCGAACGCCTGCTCGGTGGTGCGGAGCTGCGGGTTGCCGCCGGTGCCGGCGTTCGCGGCGAAGATGGGCGTGCCGGTGAAGCCGAAGAGGTTGTAGCGGCGGAACGCGCGGGTGATCGCGGTGTGCATGTCGCCGAACTGCGACCGGTGGCATTCGTCGAAGATGATCACGACGTGGCCGCCGTAGATCTCGTGCTGCTTGTGCTTGCCGATGAAGGTGCTGAGCTTCTGGATGGTGGTGATGACGATGCGCGCGCCCGGGTCCTCGAGCTGGGCCTTCAGCACCTTGGTCGAGGTGTTCGAGTTGGCGGAGCCCTTCTCGAACCGGTCGTACTCGCGCATGGTCTGGTAGTCGAGGTCCTTGCGATCTACGACGAAGAGCACCTTGTCGACGCTCGGCAGTCGGCTGGCGAGTTGGGCCGCCTTGAAGCTCGTGAGCGTCTTGCCCGAGCCGGTGGTGTGCCACACGTACCCGCCCGCGGAGGTCGTGCCGAGGCGGCGGGCATTGGTTGAGGTCTCGATGCGCTGCAGGATCTGCTCGGTCGCGACGATCTGGTACGGCCGCATCACGAGCAGCATGCGGTCGGCGGTGAGCACGCAGTACCGGGTGAGGATGTTGAGCAGGGCGTGCTTGGCGAAGAAGGTGCGGGCGAAGTCGGTCAGGTCCTGGATCGGGCGGTTCGTGGCATCCGCCCACCAGCTCGTGAACTCGAAGCTGTTCGAGGTCTTCTTGGCTCGCTTCGATTTCGCCGCCTCGTCGAGGTGCTGTCGTCGCGTGGTGTTGCTGTAGTACTTCGTGTGCGTGCCGTTGCTGATGACGAACAGCTGCACGTACTCGAAGAGGCCGCTGTCGGCCCAGAAGCTGTCGCGCTGGTATCGGTTGATCTGGTTGAACGCCTCGCGGATGGCGACGCCGCGACGCTTGAGCTCGATGTGCACCATGGGCAGGCCGTTGACGAGCACGGTGACGTCGTAGCGGTTGGCGTGGGCGCCGACGGTCTCGTACTGGTTGATGACCTGCAGCCGGTTGTTATGGATGCTCGCCTTGTCGAGGAGGGCGATGTTCTTCGTGGTGCCGTCGTCGCGCTTGAGCAGTTGGACGTGGTCTTCGTGGATGCGCACGGTCTTCTCGAGGATGCCGTCCTTCGCTCCGGCGATCCGCTCGGTGAAGAACCGCCGCCACTCGGCGTCGCTGAACGTGGTTCCGTTCAGCGCCTCGAGGTTGGCGCGCAGGTTCGCGATGAGCTCCGCTTCGGAGGTGATCGGCAGGAACTCGTACGCCTGCTCTTGCAGCAACTCGATCAGGCGTGCCTCGAGCTGCGCCTCCGACTGGTAGCCGCGTTCGAGCTTCGGGTCGGGCACGTACTCGGCGACGACCGTGCTCTCGGCGCTCACCGCGATCGGGTCGAAGCGGCGAGCGGATCCGTCGCTCACGAGGCCTCCTCGAACGTCAGCAACTTGTCGCGGTAGTACTCGTACTGCTTACGGCGCGCGGCAAGCTCGGCCGGGATGCCGATGGAGAGGTCGTTCACGAGGGCGTCGAATTGGTCGAGGATCGCGACGATACGCTGCTGCTCGGAGAGCGACACGATCGGGACCTGGATCTTTGCGAGACTTGAGCCGGAGATTCGCGTGAGCTTCCCCGCGGTCACGAGTCTTCCCTTCTGGGAAGCGAAGTCCGTCGACTGGAACACGTAGGAGGCGTACTTCGGGTTGAGCGAGTGCTTGAACGCGTAGCTGTCGTCATGGATCGCGACGTCGATGTCACCGAGCCACGCCACGGCCTTCGCGACATCGCGAAGGTTCTCACCCGTCGTGGCGATGATGAGATCGCCCGGCTGCGCGAATCGAAGCGTGTTGGCGATCTCATCTCGTACGAAGGATCGGGTCTCTGTCGCCGCCGTGCCGTAATGGGTGTAGATCTCGCCGTAGTGGATGACTGGTATGCCGGATTCCGCGAAGTCGTTCTTCGTGAAGCGGCGGCCGCGGACGAGTTTCCCGAGTTCGCCAAGTGGCTGACGTTGCTCGACAGAGGCGTGGATGAGCGCATCCAAATAGGTTTGGCGCTGACGACGGCGGGCTTCGAGCTCCGCTTCCAGTTCCGCTTCCAGACTCGTGAACGTATCCAGAATTCGGACGACCTCGCGTTGCACCTCGAGCGGCGGGACGGGAACAGCAAGAGCGCGGAGAGCAGCCCAGTGACGGCTGTAGCCGCGACTCGGGACCGAGAGATTGCGCAGAGAATGATAAAGGTATCGAGGGAGAACCTCGGGCTTGGACTTGAGCACCTTCGTTCCGTCTGCTCCGACCGCGAATTCAAACGGCACCCATTTGATCGCACGTGTATGGTCCCCGAAAACGATGTGCTCCGCGGCCGGAATTCGGAGTGATTCCTCGTCGGTGAAGCCGGCGACGAGGCCCTCGCCTTGGTCAACAATCGGGATCGTGGATCCGTCGACGTACCGTTCGCGCTTCACCCCGCGTGGAGTCGGGACGACGTCTACCAATTCGCCGACGGGAAGATGCTTCACGCTGCCGGGGGGCATCGCGCGGATCAGGTCGTCGAGGCGGCTCATGCGGCGTCCTCGGTGAGCATGCGCATGAGGAGCGCGATCATGAGGTCCTTCTCCTTCGGGTCGCTCATGGCGACCATCAGGGTGATGGCGGCGAGGGCGTTGTTCGTGATGCGGGGGCGCCCGCGCTCGTCGTGGAGGGCGCGGTTGTTCGCGAGGAAGTGCACGAACAGGGCAGCGGCGCTGCGCTTGTTGCCGTCCGAGAGCGGGTGGTCCTTCACGACGAGGTAGAGCAGGTTCGCGGCCTTTTCCTGCACGGTCGGGTAGAGGTCGTGCCCGCCGAAACCCTGGTAGATCGCCTCGATCACGCCGCGGAACGACCCGCCGCGCTCGCCGCCGAACAGGTGATCGTCGGGGAACTCGGCACCGACGCGGTCGATCACGGTCCGCGCCTCGTCGTAGGTCAGCCGCCAGCGCGGCTGGTCGCCCGGCCCGGGTTCGAGGTGCCCTTCGTCGTAGTCGCGGAGCGTGCGCAGGCCGGGAAGGTACTTGGCGAGCACATCGGCGACGCCTGCGACGAGTTCGTCGGACGAACGCGCGAGGATCTGGACGATCGAACCGAGTTGCTCGAGGCGACGCTCGTTGAGCGCCGCACCCTCCAACAGGTACTGCTTGAGCACTCCGCTCGCCCAGCGGCGGAACGTGATCGCCCGCCCTGAGTTGGCGCGGTACCCCACCGCCAGGATGACGTCGAGGCTGTAGAGCGTCACCGGCCGGTCGGAGGAAGCAATATGCACTTTCTGCATATTGCTCTCGGGGTCGACCTCCTCATCGGCGAACACGTTGCGTACGTGCCGGGAGACACCCGACTGGTCGATGCCGAACAGTTCCTGGATCTGCGCCTGCGATGCCCAGATGGTCTCGCGCTCGCCGTCGATCGGGAACGTGAACTCCCGGTCGCCCGCGTCGAAGACGACGATCTCGGTGTCGCTCACGAACCCGCTCCCTCCAGGTCGGCGACGATCGCGTCGATCGCCGTCCGCAGTTCCTGCTGCCGGGCGACGATCCGGGCGATCTCGGCGTTCAGCTCGACGATGTCGACGGTCTCGCTCGTGTCCTCCGCATCGACGTAGGACGACACCGCGAGGTTGTAGTCGTTGTCGGCGATCTCGGCGTTGTCGACGAGACGCGCGAAGTGCGCGGCATCCGCTCGCTCGACGTACGCGTCGAGGATCGACTGCCGGTGCTCGGGGGTGAGCTTGTTCTTGTTGCCACCGCGGACGAACTGCGCCGACGCGTCGATGAAGAGGGTCGCGTTGTCGCGCTTGGACTTCTTCAGCACGATCACGCACGTCGCGATCGTCGTGCCGAAGAACAGGTCGGGCGGCAACTGGATCACCGCGTCGACGTAGTTGTTGTCGATGAGGTACTTGCGGATCTTCTGCTCGGCGCCGCCCCGGTACAGCACGCCCGGGAACTCGACGATCGCGGCCGTGCCGTTCACCGCGAGCCAGCTCAGGATGTGCATCGTGAACGCGAGGTCGGCCTTGCTCTTCGGGGCGAGCACGCCGGCCGGCGCGAAGCGCGGGTCGTTGATGAGCAGGGGGTTCGCGTCGCCCTCCCACCGGGTCGAATACGGCGGGTTCGACACGATCGCCTCGAACGGCTCGTCGTCCCAGTGCGCCGGGTCGATGAGGGTGTCGCCGTGGGCAATGTCGAACTGCTCGTAATTGATGTCGTGCAGGAACATGTTGATGCGGCACAGGTTGTACGTGGTCAGGTTGAGTTCCTGCCCGTAGAACCCCTGCCGCACGTTGTACTTGCCGAGGACCTTCGCGAACTGCAGCAGCAGCGAACCCGATCCGCACGCCGGGTCGTAAACCTTGTTGACCTCCGTCTTGCCGACGACGGTGATGCGGGCCAGCAGTTCCGACACCTCCTGCGGCGTGAAGAACTCGCCGCCCGACTTGCCCGCGCTCGACGCGTACATCGCCATGAGGTACTCGTAGGCGTCGCCGAACGCGTCGATCGTGTTGTCGGCGAACGTGCCGAGGTTCAGTTCGCCGATCGTGCTCAGGAGCTTCGCAAGGCGCTCGTTGCGCTTGGCGACCGTCGGCCCGAGCTTGCTGCTGTTCACGTCGAGATCGTCGAACAGGCCCTTCAGGTCGTCTTCGCTGTCGGTGCCGTTCGCCGACGACTCGATGTTCGCGAACACGCGCTCGAGCGTCTCGTTTAGGTCGGCGGCGTCGCGGGCCGCGCGGCGGCGCACATTGGCGAACAGCTCGCTCGGCAGGATGTAGAAGCCCTTCTCGGCGACGACGTCGGCGCGCGCGAACTCGGCCTCCTCGTCGCTCAGGGCGGCGTACGAGAAGGCGGCGTTGCCCGACTGGTGCTCGTGCCGGTCGAGATAGTCGGCGAGGTTTTCGGAGATAAACCGGTAGAAGAGCATGCCGAGCACGTACTGCTTGAAATCCCACCCGTCCACGCTGCCGCGGAGGTCGTTCGCGATCCGCCAGATGGTCTTGTGCAGCTCGGCTCGCTGCGTCTCCTTGTTCATGCGCTCCACTCGGTCCTGAACGCGCGAGACCCGCTCGTCGGGCCCCGTCGCCGTGGCATCCGTCAGCCTATTGGCCGGTACCGACGATGAGACGGCGCCTCGGTGGAGTGGCACGGATGCGGTCCTCGACTGGCGGATGCGTCATCCGTTCGGCATACTTACTGACTGAACGGTCGGTTGTGAAAGCAGCCGGAACGGATGACGCGGACGCCGCCCGGCGGCGACCGGCGGTCCCGACAGCGTGGTCAGGAGAGCAGCATGGCGGAGGCGTATCTCGTCGGCGGGGTGCGGACCCCGGTGGGTCGGTACGGAGGCGCGCTCGCGGGCGTGCGACCCGACGACCTCGCGAGCCTCGTCGTCGGCGAGGCGATCCGCCGCGCCGGGCTCGAGCTCGACGCGATCGAGGAGGGCGCGATCGACGAGGTCATCCTCGGCGCCGCGAACCAGGCCGGCGAGGACAACCGCAACGTCGCCCGCATGTCGGTGCTGCTGGCCGGACTCCCCGACTCCGTGCCGGGCATCACCGTGAACCGCCTCTGCGCGTCGGGCATGTCGGCGATCACCATGGCCGCGCAGGCGATCCGAGCGGGCGACGCCGACCTCATCGTCGCCGGCGGCGTCGAGTCGATGACCCGGGCGCCTTGGGTGCAGGCCAAGCCCGAGAAGCCGTGGGCGAAGCCCGGCGACGCCTACGACACGTCGATCGGCTGGCGCTTCCCGAACGCGAAGCTCCTCGCCCGCGACAAGGCCACCTACTCGATGCCGGAGACGGCCGAGGAGGTCGCGCGCGTCGACGGCATCACGCGCGAGGACGCCGACGCCTTCGCGCTCCGCAGCCAGCAGCGCGCCGCCGCCGCGATCGACGCCGGCCGCTTCGAGGCCGAGATCGTCGGCGTGCCGACGGCGCGCGGCGAGGTCCTCGTCGACGAGGGCCCGCGACGCGACACCTCGCTCGAGGCCCTCGCCGGACTCCGCCCGGTCGTGAAGGGCGGCAGCGTGGTCACCGCCGGCAACTCGAGCTCGCTGAACGACGGCGCGAGCGCGATCGTCGTCGCGAGCGCGTCGGCCGTCGAGCGCTACGGCCTCACCCCGCGCGCGCGGGTCGTGGTGGGCACCTCGGCCGGCCTCGCGCCCGAGATCATGGGGCTCGGCCCCGTCCCCGCGACCGAGAAGGCGCTCGAGCGCTCCGGCGTCTCGCTCGACGACATCGGCACGATCGAGCTCAACGAGGCGTTCGCGACCCAGTCGCTCGCGTCCATGCGCCGACTCGGGCTCGACCCCGAGCGGGTCAACGCCGACGGCGGGGCCATCGCCCTGGGGCATCCGCTCGGCTCGTCGGGTGCCCGGCTCGTCGTCACGCTGCTCGGCCGCATGGAGCGCGAGGGCTCGCGCTACGGTCTCGCCACTATGTGCGTCGGCGTCGGGCAGGGCAGCGCCCTGATCGTCGAGGGGGTGCGATGAACGCGCCGGATGTCGCGGCGTCGCCCGACGCGCCGCAGCCGCTCCTCGTCGAGCGACGCGACGACCGCGTCGTCGCGACCCTGAACCGACCCGACAAGCGCAACGCGATCGACCAGGCCACGATCGACGCCGTCCACGCGCTGTGCGCGGAGCTCGAGGCCGAACCGCGCATCCTGATCCTCACCGGAACCGACGGCGTGTTCGCGTCGGGCGCCGACATCGCGCAGATGCGCGAGCGCACCGCCGCCGACGCCCGCGCGGGCATCAACGCGAACGCGTTCATCCGCATCAACGAACTGCCCATGCCCGTCATCGCCGCGGTCGACGGCTGGGCGCTGGGCGGCGGCGCCGAGCTCGCGTTCGCGGCCGACATCCGCATCGCCACGCCCGACGCGAAGTTCGGCAACCCCGAGACCGGACTCGGCATCATCCCGGCGGCCGGGGCGACCTGGCGGCTCAAGGAGATCGTCGGCGAGGCCCGCGCGGCCGAGCTGCTCCTCACCGGGCGGATCGTCGACGCCGCCGAGGCGCTCTCGATCGGGCTGATCACGGCGGTGCACCCGACCGCCGACCTCCTCGACGAGGCGCACGCGATCGCCGACCGCATCGCGAAGAACGACCCCGCGGCGACCATGGCGACCAAGCGCGTCATGCGAGCGCCGCGCACCGACCACCCGCACGTCGACCTCGAGGAGCAGGCGGTGCTGTTCGAGAGTCCCGAGAAGCACCGCCGCATGACCGAGTTCCTCGAGCGGCGGTCGAAGAGGAGCGCGAAGTGAACGACACGAACACGACGGCACCCCAGCGGGTCGGCGTCCTCGGAGGGGGCCGCATGGGCGCGGGCATCGCGCACGCGTTCCTCCTCGCCGGATCGCACGTCACCGTCGTCGAACGGGACGCGGACGCCGCCGATGCGGCCCGCACGCGCGTGCTCGACTCCGTGGCGGCATCCGTCGCCCGGGCCACGACCGACGAGACCGCCGACGCGCTCGGCGCGCGGTTCGGGGTCGCGACCGACGTCGCCGACTTCGCCGGATCCGACCTCGTCGTCGAGGCGGTTCCGGAGGACCTCGACCTGAAGGTCGACGCGCTCACCCGCGTCGAGGCCGTGCTGGGGGCGGATGCCGCGCTGGCGTCGAACACGTCGTCGATCTCGATCGACGCGCTCGCGGGCCGGCTCGATCGACCCGAGCGGTTCCTCGGCCTTCACTTCTTCAACCCCGTGCCCGCGTCGGCGCTCGTCGAGATCGTGCGCGGCGCCGCCACCGACGGCGCGCTCGTCGAGGAGGCGCGCGGCTGGGTCGAGGCGATCGGCAAGGCCCCGATCGTCGTCCACGACGCTCCGGGCTTCGCGTCCAGCCGGCTCGGCGTCGCGCTCGGCCTCGAGGCGATCCGCATGCTCGAGGAGGGCGTCGCCTCCGCCGAGGACATCGACACCGCGATGGTGCTCGGCTACAAGCACCCCGTGGGCCCCCTGCGGCTCACCGACCTCGTCGGCCTCGACGTGCGGCTCGGCATCGCCGAGTACCTCGCGGGCGAGCTCGGCGACCGATTCGAACCGCCCGCCCTCCTGCGACGCATGGTCGCCGAGGGCAAGCTCGGTCGCAAGACCGGCGAGGGCTTCCACCTGTGGGACGCGCAGTGACGCGCGTCGCCGCCACGACCGACACGACCGAGGAGACCCAGATGACCGGCATCCTGCCCAGCTACGTCCGCGACGCGTGGTGGACGCCCGACGCGTCGGCCGAGGCATCCGCCACCGAGGTGCGCGACGCATCGACCGGCGAGCTCGTCGCGCGCGTCTCGACCGAAGGCCTCGACCTCGGCGCCGTGCTCGAGCACGCGCGCACCGTCGGCCAGCGCTCACTGGGCGAGCTGACGTTCCACCAGCGCGCCGTGCTGCTGAAGCAGATGGCGCTCGCGCTCACCGAGCGCAAGGCCGAGCTCTACGAGATCTCGGCCCGCGCCGGCGCCACCAAGCGCGACTCGTGGGTCGACATCGACGGCGGCATCGGCGTGCTCTTCACCTACTCGTCGAAGGGGCGTCGCGAGCTGCCCAACGCGAAGGTCGTCGTCGACGGACCGGTCGAGCCGCTGTCGAAGGACGGCTCGTTCATCGGCCGGCACGTCTACACGCGACTGCCCGGCGTCGCCGTGCAGATCAACGCGTTCAACTTCCCCGTGTGGGGCTCGCTCGAGAAGTTCGCGCCCGCGTTCCTCGCCGGCGTGCCGACCGTCGTCAAGCCCGCGACGCCGACCGGCTACCTCGCCGAGGCGTTCGTGCGCATCCTCGTCGAGTCGGGGCTCCTGCCGGCGGGCTCGCTGCAGCTCGTGTCCGGCAGCGTGCCCGACCTGTTCGACCACCTCCGCGTCGGCGACCTCGTCGGCTTCACCGGGTCGGCGTCGACGGCCGAGCGCCTCCGCGCGCACGACTCGGTGCAGACCGGCGGCGTGCGCTTCACGAGCGAGACCGACTCGATCAACGCCTCGGTGCTCGGCACCGACGCCGTGCCCGGCACGCCGGAGTTCGACGCGTACGTCGCGCAGCTCGTCGTCGAGATGACCTCGAAGGCCGGGCAGAAGTGCACGGCCATCCGCCGTGCGATCGTGCCCGCCGCATCCGTCGACGCGGTCGTCGACGCCGTCCGGGCGCGACTGGCCGCGAAGGTCGTCGTCGGCGACCCGCGCACCGAGGGCGTCACCATGGGCCCGCTCGCCTCGCTCGCACAGCGCGACGAGGTGCTCCGGCAGGTTCGCCGGCTCCAGGAGGCCGGCGGCGAGCTCGTGATCGGCTCGACCGACACGCCGGAGGGCGTCGACGCCGACGGCGCCTTCGTCGCGCCGATGCTCCTGAGCTTCACGGATGCCACGGCCGACGCGGTGCACGAGGTCGAGGCGTTCGGCCCCGTGGCATCCGTCATCGCCTACGACACCATCGACCAGGCGGTCGACCTCGTCGCCCGCGGAGGCGGCTCGCTCGTGACGAGCGTCGCCACGCACGATCCGGACGTCGCGGTCGCACTCGCGTCCGGGATCGCCGCGATGAACGGCCGCCTCCTCTTCCTCGACCGCGACGACGCGCGCACGTCGACCGGCCACGGCTCGCCCGTGCCGCACCTCGTGCACGGCGGCCCCGGCCGCGCGGGCGGCG
>NZ_SDPL01000410.1 GCF_004135055.1 Agromyces binzhouensis
GCGGGCGTCCGGCTGGTCGGCCGGGCCGTCGCCGAGCAGCTCGGGGCGCACGCGACGCGTGCGCTCGACCTGCTGCTCGTGGCGCCACTCCGCGACCCTGCCGTGGTGGCCGGACAGCAGCACCGGGGGCACCTCGAGCCCGCGCCAGACGGCGGGCTTGGTGTAGCTCGGGTACTCGAGCAGGCCGTCCTCGTGCGACTCCTCGACGAGGCTCTCGGGGTTGCCGACGACGCCGGGGACGAGGCGGCCGGCGGCCTCGATCATCGCCATGACGGCGACCTCGCCCCCGTTCAGCACGTAGTCGCCGAGGCTGATCGGCCTGACGCGCATGCGCGTCGCGTAGTGGTCGACGACGCGCTGGTCGATCCCCTCGTAGCGTCCGCACGCGAACACCACGTGCGACTCGGCCGCGAGCTCGCGGGCGGTCTCCTGCGTGAACGGCTCGCCTGCCGGCGAAGGCACCACGAGCAGCGCCTCGGAGTCGCCGTCGCCGACGATCGAGTCGAGCGCCTCGCCCCAAGGCTCGGGCTTCATGACCATGCCCGCGCCGCCCCCGTACGGCGTGTCGTCGACCGTGCGGTGACGGTCGTGGGTGAAGTCGCGCAGGTCGTGCGTGACGACGTCGATGAGGCCCGTCTGCCGGGCCTTGCCGAGCAGCGACAGGTCGAGCACGTCGAAGAACGAGGGGAAGATCGTGACGATGTCGATGCGCATCGTCGCCGCCTACGCGGAGGGGGTCTTGTCGGACCCGTCGGTGCCGCCCTCGGCATCGCCGGTGTCGGATGCCTCGGTGCCGCCGGTCTCCTCGGGGTCGGGAGCCTCGTCGGGGAGCTCCTCGAAGAGCCCCGGCGGCGGGGTCACCGTGAGCGTGCCGGCCTCGATGTCGACCTCGGGGACGAACGCCGAGACGAACGGCACCATGACGTCGCCCTGCTTCGTCTTCACGATGAGGAGGTCCTGGGCGGGCAGGTGGTCGACGTGCGCCACCTGGCCGATGCGCTCGCCGTCGCGGACGACCGCGAGCCCGATGAGCTGGTGGTCGTACCACGCGTCGGGCTCGGGCTCCTCGTCGACGGGCTGGTCGACCCAGAGGATGGCCTTCGCGAGCCCCTCGGCCGCGGTGCGGTCCTCGACGCCCTCGAAGAACCCGACCGGTTGGCCGTTGTACCAGCGCAGCTCGCGGAACTCGAGCGTCCGGCCGTGCCACGGCGACTCCTCGGGCACCTGCAGCGAGAACACCGCGCCGGGCACGAATCGACGCTCGGGGTCGTCGGTGTAGAGCTCGAGCTTGAGGGCGCCCTTCAGTCCGTGCGCCTTCGTCAGCCGGCCGACGCGGAGCTGCTGGGGGCGGTTCGCCGCGACCACGTCAGTCGTCGGTGTCGACGACGTCGACCCGGACGCGGCGGCCGTCGGCGAGGGCGGCCACGATCGTGCGCAGCGCCTTCGCGGTGCGACCGGCCCGCCCGATGACGCGGCCGAGGTCCTCGGGGTGCACGTGCACCTCGAGGACCTCGCCGCGTGCGCTCGACGCGGAGACGACCTTCACCTCGTCGGGGTGATCGACGATCCCCTTGACGAGGTGCTCGAGCGCGGAAGTGAGCAAGGCTTACGCCTCGTCCGACGCGGTCTCGTCGGCGGCCGGAGCCTCGGCGGGCTCCTCGGCCTTGGCCGGCTTCTCGGCCTTCGGCTTCACGACCGACTTCTTGGCCGTGTCGACCTCGTACTCGGCCTTGGGGGCCGCGGTCTGGACGGTGTTCTTGGCGTTCTTGTCGCCCTTGAACGTGCCCCAGTCGCCGGTCAGCTTGAGGATGGCGAGCACCTGCTCGGTCGGCTGGGCGCCGACGCCGAGCCAGTACTGCGCGCGCTCCGAGTCGACCTCGATGAACGAGGGGTTCTCGGTCGGGTGGTACTTGCCGATCTCCTCGATCACGCGACCGTCGCGCTTGGTGCGCGAGTCGGCGACGACGATGCGGTAGTACGGGGCACGGATCTTGCCGAGCCGCTTGAGGCGGATCTTGACAGCCACGATTCTCCTGGATGTGTTGTGAGGTAGGCGAACTGACAGCCGTGAGCGTGGGGTGCACACTCGGCGGAAGCTCAAAGGGTGTCCTGCGCGCCGGATAGAGGGTCGGGCGGTACAGAACTCGACTGACCATTCTTGCAGATTCCGCGCCGAAACGAGAATCCTCCGAGCCGCGCACGTGACTGCGCGTCGATCCGGAGCGGCCCCCGCTGCGCGCGCGACCGCGACGAGCGTCGACATCAGGCCCACCCTACGATGGGCGCATGGGGAGCCCCCTCGAATCCCTCGACCTCATCGACGGGCCCGCGATCGCCGAGCGCGTCCCGATGCGCGCGGCCGTCGACGCCGTCCGGCGCGTGCTGCGCGGCGGCTACGACCCCGACGCGGATCCGCCGCGGTGCGTCGTCGACGTGCGGCAGGGGCAGCTCCTGCTCATGCCCTCCGAGCTCGGCCGATGGGTCGGCCAGAAGCTCGCGACCGTCGCACCCGCGAACCCGGCGCGCGGCCTCGAACGGATCCAGGCCCTCTACGTCCTGATCGACGCCGAGACGCTCGCCCCGGTCGCCGTGCTCGACGGCACCGAGCTCACGAACCTGCGCACGCCGGCGGTCTCGGCGGCCGCGCTCGACGTCGTGGCCGAGCCGGACGCCGCGACGCTCGTCGTGTTCGGCACCGGGCCGCAGGGCGTGCGCCACGTCGAGGCGATGCGCGCCATCCGCCCCATCGAGCGGGTCCGGTTCGTCGGCCGCGACCCCGGCAGGGC
>NZ_SDPL01000411.1 GCF_004135055.1 Agromyces binzhouensis
CGCGGCGCGTGCCGTCGGAGTGCGCGGCGGCGATCCGCGCATGCAGGAGCCACACGAGCGCGCCAACGCCGGCGGCGGCGATCGCCGTGCCGAGCGGGATGAGCACGGCGCTCGCGGTCTCGCCCGGGTCGAAGGCGAGCCGGAGTCCGACGTAGACGATCGTGCCG
Source organism: Agromyces binzhouensis (assembly GCF_004135055.1). Classification (GTDB taxonomy): domain Bacteria; phylum Actinomycetota; class Actinomycetes; order Actinomycetales; family Microbacteriaceae; genus Agromyces; species Agromyces binzhouensis. The sequence goes on from NZ_SDPL01000411.1 coordinate 168, forward strand.
ACGCCGCCGAGCATCGCCGCCCCGCCGCCGAGGACGCCGACGACGACGAGCGAGACCGCGGCGAACCCGGTCGGGATGCGCCGGACGCCGTCGCGGACCCAGTGCCACCACCACACGGCGAACCCGATCACGGCCCAGACGAGCGCGTCCACGGCCGCCAGGGCCCACGAGTCCCGGCCGACCAGCACCGTCTCGGAGGCGCCGCGGATCGCGGCGTCGAACACCGCGGCGAGCGCGGACGCCGCCCAGGTGGCGCCGACCACGAGGCCGTAGGCCGCCCCGATCACGAGCGGCACCGTCGCCATGCGCGTCGGCCCCTTCGCCGGGTGCCGCAGCATCCATCGGTGCCACAGCCAGACGAGTGCCCAGACCAGGCCGATCGCGAGCCCGCCGGGTTCCCACCGGCCGTCGACGAGGTTCGCGATGCCGCCCGCGATCGACGTGGTCGCGACGACCAGCGAGACCGTCGTCATGGCCGCGAGGTAGAGCGGCCACGCGATCGAGCCGCGCTCGTCGGGCTCGTCGAGACGTCGCCAGGCGCCCCACCAGAGGAGGGCCGCCAGCGGACCGGCGATGAGCGCGAACGCGAGCTGGAGCGCGAGTTCGTCGGTGCCGCTGCCCGCGAGGGTGCGGTCGACGTCGAACGCGCGATCGAGCAGGCCGCTGACCCCGACGGCGGCGATGGTGACGAGCACGAACAGCAGGATGAAGACGATGAGCCGGCGCACCGCGCCCTGCGCCGACCCTCCCGACGCCGTGCTCATCCCCTGACCACCGTCGGGTCGCAGATCGTCAGCGGCCACGGGGCCGACTCGATGCGCCACTCGCCGCCGACGCGGACGAGGTCGAACACCCCGCGCTCCTCGTACTCCGACGATCCGAAGGGTCCGTCGCCGTAGGTGGTCACGATGAGCACGTCGACGTCGGCGGTGTCGTCGCGCACGGTCGTGTCGACCAGGGTGACCCGGATCCCCGCGGGTTCGGCGGACGGCATCCTGGTGCAGTCCTCGGCGAGCTCGGGGACGAGGTGGTCCATCGCAGCCGCCTCGTCGCCGTCGATGACGGCGGCGGAGTACTGCTGGACCACCCCTTCCGGGGTGTCGGCGTCGAGCTGCTCGGGTTCTCCGCGCGTGAGCACGGCGACGAGCGCCACGATGACGAGCACCCCCAGCACCGCGAGGATGACGACGAGCGTGCGGTCGGGTCTCGAGCGTTGGGCCTCCATGCTCGTATCCTCGTGCGGCGCGACCGTCGATGTCGGACCGAAGGTCACCCGCCGTGAGCCGTGGTTCGAGCGGTCGACGCCCGGCGGGCACAGGGCCGAGGTGGGCGCGCCGCACCGGGAGGCGACCCTCGGATCAGGGGCGTGCACCCTCGGGTCACCGTCAGCGCGGGCCGTGGCTCACGAGGGCGCCGCGCCCCGGCAGGGCGCCGGCGAACTGGCCCTCGACGCTCGCCAGCGCGAAGCCCCTCGCCCGCAGCCGGTCGATGATCGACGGGACCGCCTCGATCGTCTCCTCGTGGGTGTCGTGCATGAGCACGATGCTGCCGGGCGCCGCCCCGCCCGCAGCCCGTTCGACCACGACGTCGACACCGGGATCCTGCCAGTCGCGCGTGTCGAGGTCCCACACCACGAAGGGCAGCGGGACGAGCTCGCGCACCTCGGCGTTCGACGCGCCGTACGGCGGACGCAGGCTCGTGGGCCTCACGCCGGTGGCGGACGCGATCGCGTCCTGGGTGCGGCGCACCTCGTCGCGCACCTGCTCGTCCGTCAGCGTGGTCAGGTTCGGATGCGCCCACGTGTGGTTCGCGATCTCGTGCCCTGCGGCCACGATGCGGGCCGCCGTCCCGGGGTTCCGCGCCACCGACGAGCCCTGGACGTAGAACGTCGCCGCGGCGCGCTCGCGATCCAGCACGTCGAGCAACGACGGGGTGAGCGACGTCGGTCCGTCGTCGAACGTGAGCGAGACGCACGCCAGGAGCGTGCAGTCGACCGGGTCGCCGCCGCCCGGCGCCGAGGGCGGCGCGTACGGGTCGCCGGAGACCGCGGCGGATCGCACGATCGACCCAGGTTCGGACAGGAAGGGATCGAGCAGGCGCCACGGCACGTGGACCGAGGTGGGGCACGATCGCTCCACGTCCGGCACGGCGAGGGTGACGACGACTCCGGCACCGCCCGCCGCCGAGTCGACGAGCAGCGCCCGGGCGGCCTCGGGCGACGTCCCCGCGAACGGGTCCTCACCGGCGTCGACGCGCCCGGCGGCACGGAGCGCCTCGGCGACGAGCGCGAGCACGCGGTGCTCAGTGCCTGCCGCGTAGAGCGCGGCCCCGTCGTGCACGCCGCCGTCCGCGCCATCCGCGTACCAGACCTCGCGTGCCGACCGCGACTCCCCGTCGGCCCCGGACTCGGCGACGACGAGTCGCTCGCCGATCACGGTTCCGGATGCGACGACGATCGAGCAGTCGATGGACAACCGGGTCGGCGTCACGGCGTACGCGCTGCCGCCGGAGCACGGAACGCTCGCGCCGCCCGCGACGAGGTCCACGCCAGGGGTCCAGGCCGCGCCGTTCGCGTCGGCGAATCCGCGCGCCGCCGCGGCGACGCGG
>NZ_SDPL01000412.1 GCF_004135055.1 Agromyces binzhouensis
TCCCGAGGCGGTTCGCCGTCAGGCGGGCTGCCGTGCGGTCTCGGTCGTCCGCGCCGCACTCGCGCGTCGGCGGCGCGCGGCGGCCAGGCTCCGGCCGATCACGCCGTGCCTCGGTGCGAAGAGGTAGACGAGTGCGAACACCACGCCCATCGTCAGCACGACCATGCCGCCCGACGCCGCGTCGAGGTAGTAGCTGGCGTAGATGCCGACGATCGCGCAGCCCGCGGCGATGGCCGGCGAGATCACGAGCATCCGCGCGAAGCGGTCGGTGAGCAGGTACGCCGTCGCCCCGGGGATGATGAGCATGGCGACGACGAGCACGACGCCGACGGCCTGCAGCGCCACCACGACCGTGAGCGCGAGGAGCCCGAGCAGCAGCGCGCCGAGGACCTTCGGATTCAGCCCGATCGCATGCGCGTGCGTCGGGTCGAATGCGTACAGCGTGAGGTCGCGGCGCTTGAGCACGAGGACGACGAGCGTGAACGCCCCGAGCGCGAGCACCTGCACCAGGTCGCCTGCGCTCACGCCGAGCAGGTTGCCGAAGAGGATGTGCCCGAGGTCGGTCTGGCTCGGCACGACCGAGATGAGCACGAGCCCGAGCGCGAAGAGCGTCGTGAAGACCACGCCGATCGCGGCGTCCTCCTTCACGCGGCTCGTCGAACGCACGAGGAAGATCAGCGCGACCGCGCCGAGTCCGAACACGAGCGCACCGACCGCGAACGGCGTCCCCAGCAGGTACGCGATCACGACGCCGGGCAGCACCGCGTGCGAGACCGCGTCGCCCATGAGCGACCACCCGATGAGGACGAGCCAGCAGCTGAGCACGCCGCACACGATCGCGGCGGTGATCGTGACGAGGAAGGCGCGCTGCATGAAGTCGTAGGCGAGCGGTTCGAGCAGCAGGTCGAGCGGCATGTCAGTCGCCTCCGTCGGTCGGCCGTCGCGTCGCGAGGTCGAGGCCGAACGCCCGGGCCAGTTGCTCGGGCTGCAGCGCCTCGGCCGGCGTCCCGTGCAGCAGCACGCGTCGCAGGAGGAGGATCGCCTCGTCGGCGAGTCGCGGGAGCGCCTCGAGGTCGTGCGAGGACACGAGCACGGTCGCGCCGCCGTCCGCGAGCTCGCGCAGCAGGTCGGTGATCGTCGCCTCGCTGCGCTTGTCGACGCCCGCGAACGGCTCGTCGAGCAGGAGCAGGTCGGCCCCCTGCGCGAGGCCGCGCGCGACGAACGCGCGCTTGCGCTGCCCCCCGGAGAGCGCGCCGATGCGGCGGTCGGCCAGGTCGGCGAGTTCGACGCGGTCGAGCGCCTCGGCGACGGCGTCGCGGTCGGCGCGCCGTGGTCGCCGCGTGAACCCCTGGAACCCGTACCGGCCCATCATCACGACGTCGTGCACGCTGAGCGGGAACGACCAGTCGACCTCCTCGCTCTGCGGCACGTAGCCCACGGCGCCCGCCCTCCGCGCCTGGCGCGGCGACCGGCCGCCGATCGAGACCGTCCCGCGGTCGGGGCGGACGTTGCCCATGATCGCCTTGAAGAGCGTCGACTTGCCGGACCCGTTCATGCCGATGAGCCCGCAGATCGTGCCGCGGCGGAGCGTCAGGCTCACGTCGTCGAGTGCGAGCACGTCGCCGTAGTGCACGGTGATCCCGTGGACGTCGAGCGCGGCCTCGCCCGTCGGAGGGCGGCGGGCGGATGTCGCGGGGCCGCTCATCGTGCGCCCCCGGTGAGCGCCTCGGTGATGACCTCCGCGTCGTGGCGGAGCAGGTCGAGGTAGGTGGGCACGGGGCCGTCGGGCTCCGAGAGCGAGTCGACGTAGAGGACGCCGCCGAACGCGGCATCCGTCGCCTCGACCACCTGCTGCATGGCCTCGTCGGAGACGGTGGACTCGCAGAACACCGCGGGGACGCCCTGCGCGTCGATGAAGTCGATGGTCGCGGCGACCTGCTGCGGCGTCGCCTGCTGCTCGGCGTTGACGGCCCAGAGGTACTGCTCGGTGAGCCCGGCGTCTCGTGCGAGGTAGGAGAACGCGCCCTCGCAGGTCACCAGCGCCCGTTCGTTCGCCGGCAGCGCCGAGAGCTCGGCGATCATCTCGTCGTGCACGGCCTGGAGCTCGGCCCGGTAGGCCTCGCCGTTGGCGGCGTAGTCGTCGGCGTGCGCGGGATCGAGCTCGGAGAACGCGTCGACCATGTTGTCGACGTAGACCTGCGTGTTGAGCGCGGACATCCACGCGTGCGGGTTGGGCAGTCCCTCCGCCTCGCCGTCGGCGATCGACATGACCTCGACGCCGTCGCTGACGACCACGTGCGGCACGTCGAGGTCGGCGACGAAGCGTTCGAACCACGCCTCGAGGTTCAGCCCGTTGTCGAGGATGAGGTCGGCCTGGGACGCGCGTCGCAGGTCGCCGGGCGTCGGCTCGTAGCCGTGGATCTCGGCGCCGACCTTGGTGATGGACTCGACGCGGAGGTGGTCGCCGGCGACCTCGTCGGCGATGTCGGCGAGCACCGTGAACGTCGTGAGCACGACGGGGCGACCGTCGTCCTCGCCGTTCGCCGGCAGGCCGGAGCATCCGCTGAGCGCGAGGGCTGCGGCGGTGAGCATCGTGGCGACGGCGGCACGTTTCGGCATACCGAAATCGTAGCGTCTTTTCGGTGAGCCGAAAGCACTTGGGTCCCATGCGTCGGCGGTCCCGCGGCGGCTCCGGCCGAGCGCCGCCGGGGCGCTCCGGCGCGCCTGCGGCTAGCGTGGTCGCGTGGTCGATGAGCGAGCGGATGGCGCT
>NZ_SDPL01000413.1 GCF_004135055.1 Agromyces binzhouensis
CGCCTCGGGTGCCGGGGCGGCGGCCGCCGGTGGACGGGCGACCGTCGTGGCCACGCGGGCGGGCGGCGCAGCGGCATCCGTCACGCCGAGCACCTGTCGTGCCCGCACGACGTGCTCGGGCTCGGCGATGATCGCGTAGCGCGTGGCGAGCACCTGCATGACCGAGGTGAAGTCGCGCCGCCGGCGGTTGACGGAGTACGAGACGAGGCTGAAGATCATGCCGAAGCCCGCGCCGATGAGCACCGCCGCGCCCAGGATGCCGAGCGAGGTGCCGGACGGGGAGAAGATGAAGAACAGCAGGCCGAGGAACGTGCCGAACCAGGCCCCGGAGAGCGCGCCGGCGGCGGCCGTGCGACCCCAGCTCAGCGTGCCGGTGATGCGTTCGACGCTCGTGAGGTCGTGCCCCACGATCGAGAGCTCCTTGACCGGGAACTCGGCCTTCGCCAGCTGGTCGACCGCGGCCTGCGCCTCCTGGTAGGTCTCGTAGCTCGCGACCGTCTCGCCCTTCGGCAGGGTCGGGAAGGTGCGGCCGATGCGACCGCCGAAGGGCGACTGGTTGCTCACCCGGCCATTCTTCCACGCGGCTCCGTCGCCCGGCCCGATCGCGGGTGCGCGGGGTAAGTTGGGAGGCGTGAGCGCCACGAGAGTCTTCGTCGCCCGACTCGCCGGGTGCGCCGTGTTCGACCCCGCGGGCGACCGCGTCGGGAAGGTGCGCGACGTCCTCGTCGTGTACCGCAAGGACGACCCGCCGCGCGTCGTCGGGCTCATCGTCGAGATCCCCGGCAAGCGCCGCGTCTTCGTGTCGATCGGCCGGGTGACGTCGATCGGCGGCGGCCAGATCATCACGACCGGCCTCATCAACCTGCGCCGATTCGAGCAGCGCGGCGGCGAGGTGCGCGTGATCGCCGAGATGCTCGGCCGCAAGGTCGCCTTCAACGACGGCTCCGGCACCGCGAGCATCGAGGACGTCGCGATCGAGGAGCGCGAGCCCGGCGAGTGGGAGGTCGACCAGCTCTTCGTGCGACGCCCGAAGACGAGCGCATCGCCGTTCGCGAAGGGCCCCTCCGCCTACGTCACTTGGCGCGAGGTGCGCGAGACCACCGAGGCCGGCGAGGCGCAGTCCGCCGAGCAGCTCATCGCGACGTACTCCGAGCTGAAGCCCGCCGACCTCGCCAACACCCTGCTCGACCTCCCGCCGCAGCGGCGGCAGGAGGTCGCGGCCGAGCTCCCCGACGACCGCCTGGCCGACGTGCTCGAGGAGATGCCGGAGATCGACCAGGTCGAGATCCTCGCGAAGCTCGGCGACGACCGCGCGGCCGACGTGCTCGACCACATGTCGCCCGACGACGCCGCCGACCTCATCGCGCAGCTGCCCGAGGAGCGCGGCGAGCACCTGCTCGAGCTCATGGAACCCGAGGAGGCCGAGGACGTCCGGTTCCTCCTCTCGTACGGCCCCGACACCGCGGGCGGCCTCATGACGACCGAGCCGATCATCGTGTCGGCGGATGCCACGGTGGCCGAGGGCCTCGCCCTCATCCGCCGCCACGACCTCCCGCCCGCGCTCGGCGCGGCCGTGTGCGTCACGCTCCCGCCGTACGAACCGCCGACGGGCCGGTTCCTCGGCATCGTGCACTTCCAGCGGATGCTGCGCTATCCGCCGCACGAGCGTCTCGGCTCGCTCATCGACCAGGGGCTCGAACCCGTGAAGGCCGAGACGTCGGCCGCCGAGGTCAGCCGCATCCTGGCGAGCTACGACCTCGTGTCGGTGCCCGTGGTCGACGAGAAGCATCGGCTGGTGGGCGTCGTCACGATCGACGACGTGCTCGACTACCTGCTCCCTGACGACTGGAGGAGTCACCCCGAGGACGAGTCGGAGGTGAGCAGACGCGCGACGGCCCGCGCACAGCTGGCCACCGGCAGCATCCCGATCGCACCCGGAAGGAGGGCAGGAGATGGCACGCGCTGACGCCGCCGACGACCGTCGGTTCGACACCCCGAAGGGCATCCGCCGACCCGCGCCGCCCCTGCGCCGTTCCGGTGATCGGGACCGCTTCGGCCGGTTCACCGAATGGGTCGCACGCAACATGGGCACCCCGTGGTTCCTGCTCGGCCTCACGCTCTTCGTCACGTTCTGGATCCTGTGGAACACGCTCGCCCCGCCCGCCTGGCGGTTCGACTCGGTCGAACTCGGCTTCATCGCGCTGACGCTCGTGCTCTCGCTCCAGGCGTCGTACGCCGCGCCCCTGATCCTGCTGGCGCAGAACCGCCAGGACGACCGCGACCGCGTGCAGATCGAGCAGGACCGCCAGCGCGCCGAGCGCAACCTCGCCGACACCGAATACCTCGCCCGCGAGGTCGTGGCGCTCCGGCTCGCGGTCCGCGACCTCGCGTCCAAGGAGTTCATCCGGCAGGAACTGCGGCAGGCGCTCGAGGAGCTCGACCGACGCGACGAGGAGGACGCAGCGAATGCCCCGTCCTGACGCGGGCGACGTCGAGCGCGCCGTCCACGCCGCGCTCGAGGGCGTCATCGATCCGGAGATCCGTCGGCCCATCACCGAACTCGACATGGTCGAGCGCGTGACCGCGACCGACGCCGGCGTCGAGGTCGGCGTGCGCCTGACGATCGTCGGGTGCCCGGCCTCCGATCGCATCGAACAGGACGTGCGCGCCGCGGCCGAGCAGGTCGTCGGGGCCGGCAACGCCGTCGTCGAGCTCGGGGTCATGACGCCCGCGCAGCGCGCCGCGCTCACCGAGCGCCTCCGCGGCG
>NZ_SDPL01000414.1 GCF_004135055.1 Agromyces binzhouensis
CGCCCCTCAGCGCTCACGCGTCGCGCCTGCCGAACCAGCGGCGGCGACGTGGCTCGGACCCCGACGACCCGGCGGCGTCGCCGGGCCGTCCGAGCCCCTCGAACGGGAACGCATCGGCGGCCGTGACCGTCGCGACGATCGCCTCGACCTCGGGGCCCGGCATCCCGAAGAGCGTCGCGGCGATGCTCGCGAGCGGCGGCACCTCCTCGCGCGCCATGTCGCGATAGGCGTCGTCGTCGCGTCCCTGTGGATCGGTGATGTCGCCGTCGGCGGACGCGCCGAGCGCGCGCCGGTCGGCGAACGCGACCGTGCGGGCGCGCAGTTCCTCGACCGACGTCGGCGGGGCGGCCGGCCCGAGGCGCGCTGCGATGCCGCCGGCCTCGCGGATCGTGAACGTCGACCGCAGCTTCGAGGGCACGAGGCCGAGCACGCCGTTGCGATGCGCGACATCGGCCGTGAGCACCAGGTCGGCGGCCCGGATCGCCGCCTCGTCGATCTGGACGGCGCGGTGCGAACCGCCGTCCGCTCCGAGCCGCTCGACGATCGCTCGTGTGCGGCGGCGCATGGGTTGACCGGCGGGCGCAGCGAGGCCCGCGCTCGTGACGACGACGCGGGGTGCGGCATCCGTCGGCAGGTACCAGTCGGCCCAGGTGCGCAGGAGCGCCTCGGCCAGCGCCGACCGGTTGATGTTGCCGGTGCAGACCACGAGCACCCGGAACTCGTCGGAATCGATGCGCGATCACCCCAGCTCGCCACGACCGGGGAGCGGGGCCCCGGATAAGGTTTCTGAAAAGGATTCTAGAGGGGGTGCGGTGCGCGTACTCAGGGTCTCGCACAGCGCCGTCGTCGACGAGTGGCGCGGGCGCGAGCGCGCGCTCACCGCGCTCGGGGTCGACGTCGAGCTGTGCTGCGCCCGGCGGTGGCATGCCGGCGGCGCGCCCGTGACCCTGGTCGCCCGCCCCGACGAGCACGTGCACGGCGTGCGCACGCTCGGCCGGCACCCGGCGCTCTTCGTGTACGACCCGCTGCCCCTGTGGCGCGCCCTCGGCGGCGACTTCGACGTGATCGACGTGCACGAGGAGCCGTTCGCCCTCGCGACCGCCGAGATCCTGCTGCTGCGCGCGCTGCGCGGCCGCTCGCGACGCACGCCGGTCGTGCTCTACACCGCGCAGAACCTGCGCAAGCGCTACCCGATCCCGTTCCGGTGGCTCGAGCGGTGGGCGCTGCGATCCGCGTCGGGCGTGTCGGCGTGCAACACCGAGGCGGCGCGCATCGCCGAGGACAAGGGGTTCGCGGGGCGCGCGCACGTGATCCCGCTGGGGGTCGACCTCGGGCGGTTCAGGCCGGCGGATGCCCCGGGAACGCCCGGCGGGTCTGGCGAGACGGATGCCGCGGGCCATTCGGAGGGCACCACGGGCGACCCGTCCGCCCCGATCACCGTCGGCTTCATCGGCCGGCTCGTGCCCGAGAAGGGCCTGCTCGTGCTGCTCGACGCGCTCGCGCGCGACCCCCGGCTGCACCTGCGCGTGGTCGGCACCGGTCCGCTCGCGTCCGAACTGCCGGCGCGTGCGGCCTCCGTCGACGTCGCCGACCGCGTCGAGCTCGTGGGCGCCACCGACCCGGCCGGCATCCCCGACGTGCTGCGGTCCTTCGACGTGCTCGCCGTGCCCTCGCTGCCGACCGGATCGTGGACCGAGCAGTTCGGCCGCGTCGCCGTCGAGGCGATGGCGTGCGGGGTCCCGGTGGTGTCGAGTGACGCGGGTGCGCTGCCCGACGTCGTGGGGGGTGCTGGGCTGGTGGTTCCCGCGGGCGATCCGGCCGCACTCGCGGAGGCGCTCGCGGCGGCATCCGGCCCGCGCGCCGCCGAACTCCGCGCAGCGGGGTTCGCCCGCGCCGAGGAGTGCAGCTGGGGTGCGGTCGGCCGCGACTACCTCGACCTGTACCGTTCGATCGTGCATGAGGCATCCCCCGCCCCCGAACCGACGCCGACGCTCGAGGTCGTCGTCGTCGCGTACGGGTCGCCCGAGCTGCTCCGTCGCGCGCTCGAGCCGGTCGCGGGCCTGCCGGTCACGGTGGTCGACAACTCCTCGCTGCCGGCCATCCGCGGGCTCTGCGACGAGCTCGGCGTGCGCTATCTCGATCCCGGGCGCAACGGCGGCTTCGCCGCGGGCGTCAACCACGGCCTCGCGAATCGCATCGCGCCGGGCTCCGACGTGCTGCTGCTGAACCCCGACGCCGAGATCACGACCGACGACGTCGCCCGACTGCACGAGGCGCTCCGCGCGCGCCCCGACCTCGCGAGCGTGGGGCCCGGCCAGGTCGACGAGGGCGGGCGCGAGTCACGGGTCGAGTGGTGGCTGCCGTCGCCGTCCGGCACCTGGCTCGAGGCGCTCGGCCTCGCGCGGCTCCGCCGCGACCCGACCTACGTGATCGGATCGGTCCTGCTGCTCCGCGCGGAGGCGCTCGAGCAGGTCGGCGCCTTCGACGAGCGCTTCTTCCTCTACGCCGAGGAGGCCGACTGGTCCTATCGCGCGCACCGGCTCGGATGGCGGCACGCGGCGGTTCCCGAAGCGCACGCGGTGCACATCGGCGCGGGCACCGGCGGCGACCCGCGCCGGCGCGAGGCGCACTTCCACGCCTCCCAGGAGCGGTACCTCCGCAAGCACTACGGTGCGGTCGGATGGCAGTGGGCGCGCGCCGGGCAGTGGCTCGGCGCGATGGCGCGCTCGGTCCTGCTCCCCGGCGAACGCGGCTCGGCC
>NZ_SDPL01000415.1 GCF_004135055.1 Agromyces binzhouensis
GAGCCGGGCCGCCGACCTCGCCTGCGCCCGAATGGGGCGCCGGCGGGACGGCGGGCCTCAGGCCGCGCGCACCGCCCCCGCGTCATCCGCCGCGTAGACGCGCTCGCCGTCGACGAACGTCTGCTCGACGCGCGTCGTGCCGATCTCGTCGGGCGAGCCGGCGAACGGGTCGCGGTCGAGCACGACCAGGTCGGCGTACTTGCCCACCTGGATCGTCCCGGTCACGTCGTCGAGGTGGTTCACCCAGGCCGAGCCGGCGGTGTACGCCGTGAGCGAGGTCGCGAGGTCGATCGCCTGCTCGGGCAGGAACGCCTCGTAGTCGCCCTCGGCGTAGGCGGGCGCCGACTTCCGGTTGACGGCCGTGTGGATCGCGGCGAGCGGATCGGGCGTGGAGACCGACCAGTCGCTGCCCGCCGCAAGCACCGCGCCGGAGCGCAGCAGGTCGCCGAAGGGGTACTGCCAGGCGCTGCGCGGGTCGCCGAGGAACGGCAGCGTGAGGTCCACCATCTGCGGCTCGAGCGCCGCCCAGAGCGACTGCATGTTCGCCGCGACGCCGAGCTCGCGGAACCGCGGGACGTCCTCGGGGTGGACGACCTGGATGTGCGCGATGTGGTGACGGTGGTCGTTGCGGCCGTTCGCGGCGATGGCGTGCTCGACCGCGTCGAGGCACTCGCGCACGGCCCGGTCGCCGATGGCGTGGAAGTGCAGCTGGAAGCCGAGGCGGTCGAGCTCGGCCGCGGCGGGGTTCAGCACGGCGGGGTCGACGAACGAGATGCCGGAGTTGTCGGTGAAGTGCCCGTGGCCGTCGCAGTACGGCTCGAGCATCGAGGCGGTGAAGTTCTCGGCGACGCCGTCCTGCATGATCTTGATGCTCGTGGCGGCGAACCGGCCCGCGCGGTACGCGTCGCGCTTGGCGACGAGGTCGGGGATCTGCTCGATGCCGCGCGTGCGGTCCCACCAGATCGCGCCGACGACGCGGCCGGTGAGCTTCCCGGCGTTCGCTGCCGCGACGTACGCGTGACCGGGGTCGCCGGCGTCCCCGTACGTGCCGACGATCGCGTCCTGCCAGGCGGTGACGCCGTAGGAGTGCAGGTACCGCTGGCCGAGGAGCACCGCCTCGGTGAGCGTCTCGAGGCTGGTCTCGGGGAGGAGGCGGTTCACGAGCGACATCGCCCCCTCGTGCAGCGTGCCGCTGGGGTGACCGTTGGCGTCGCGCTCGATCCGGCCGTCCGCGGGATCCGGGGTGTCGCGGTCGATCCCCGCGAGCCGCAGCGCGGCCGAGTTCACCCAGGCGCCGTGCCCGTCGCGGTTGGGCAGGAAGGCGGGGCGGTCGGGCACGACCCGGTCGAGGGCCGCAGCGGTCGGGGTCCCACCGGGGAACGCCGACATGGACCATCCGCCGCCGAGCACCCACTCGTCGTCGCGGTGCGCGGCCGAGTACTCCGCGATGCGCGTCAGGTACTCGTCCTGCGTCGAGAGCTCGGCGAGGTCGCAGCGCATCAGGTCGAGCCCGCCCCAGACCGGGTGGACGTGCGCATCCTGGAATCCGGGCACGAGCAGCCGCCCGCGGAGGTCGACGACCTCGGTCGACGCGCCGATCAGGTCGCGGACGTCGTCGTCGGACCCGACCGCGACGATGCGGCCGCCGCGCACGGCGACCGCGCTCGCTCGGGAGCGGACCGTGTCGGCCGTGAAGACGGGTCCGCCCGTGAAGACGAGGTCGGCGTGGGTCATGGCGATGGGCTCCTTCGGATCGCGGGCAGGACGGGAGTAGGCGGGGGAGGAGGTGCAGGGCGGAGCGGATGCCGCGCGGCCGCGGCGTTCGGGTCGGACCGCGGCCGCGCGGGGCTCAGCCGCCCGACATGGTGCGGGCGATCTGCGTCGCCGAGTCGCCGGCGCGCTTCAGCACGACCGCGACGAGGGCGAGGGCGGCGAGCGTGAGCAGGAGCATCACGGTCGACACGGCGGCGATCTCGGGTCGGAGGCCGCCGCGCAGCGCGCTCAGCACGTACACGGGCCATGGCGTCGACCCGGAGACCTGGACGAAGGCCGCGACGACGGTGTTGTCGAGGCTCAGCGTGAACGACAGCAGCAGGCCGGCGAGCACCGCGGGCATCGCGAGCGGCAGCGTCACGCGCCGGAAGGTCGTCAGCGGCCGCGCGTAGAGGTCGGCGGAGGCCTCCTCGAGCTGCGCGTCGAGGCCGACCAGTCGGGCTCGCACGATGTACGTCACGACCGCGGTCGAGAACAGCGAGTGGCCGACGACGAGGCGCACGGTGCCGTCGTTGAAGATCGACAGCCCGGCGTCCTGGCCGAGGAACACGAGCCACGGCAGGAGGGCGACGGCGTCGACGATCTCGGGCGTGACCGAGACGAGCAGCAGCAGCCCGATGAACCAGAGCGCCCACTTGCCGGGCTTTCGTGCGAGCGCGATGCCGGCGAGCGTGCCGAGGAGCGTCGCGAGGATCGCCGCGATCGCACCGGTCCGCAGCGACACCGCGACCGCGTCCCGCACCGCGGGCTTCTCCCAGAGCGCGCGGTACGGCTCGAACCCGAACTCGTTCCACGCGATGAGCAGGCGCCCGTTGTTGAACGAGTACACGAGGATCACGATGATCGGCGCGAACAGGAACAGGAAGACGAGCACGCTCCACAACGTCAGGCCGACGTCGACCGGGGAGCGGCGCGCGCGACGCGCGACCGGCGCGGCGGGCGTGCGGGGCGCGGATGCGTCGGCGGC
>NZ_SDPL01000416.1 GCF_004135055.1 Agromyces binzhouensis
GCCGGCGTGCTCGGATCACCCCGATCGCCGCGCCGGCACCCGCGACGAGGACGGCCGCGCCGATCACGAGCCCGAGCACGATTCCACCGCCGCCGTCGCCGCCGCCGGCCAGGGGGGCGGGCTCAGCAGCGGCCTGCACGCCCTGTACGGTCTCGGCGAGCGCGACCCCGAGGTCGTCGGCGCCGGACTCCGCCTGGTTCGCGATCTGCATCGCCTCGCCCTCGCCGAGCACGTACGACCCCGCCGACAGGTCGTCGCCGACCGCGACGATGATCGTGTCGTACTCCGTCGTCTCGGCGAGCCGGGTCAGGATCTCGGGTCCGGATGCCTCGAGCGCGGCGTTGTCCGAGAACACGGCGACGCCGATCGAGTCGTCCCCGACCTGCGCCAGGAGCGCGTCCCGAAGCGCCGACGCACCGTCCACCTCGGTCGAGACGTAGACCGGCACGGTCTGCAGCGCGTCGGATGCGTCGTCGACGTATCCGTCGGCGGCGGCGAAGAACCGGGCATCCATCGGCCGCCCCTAGAAGTTGTTGATGACCGAGGCGAACACGAGGTCGATCTTCGCGGCATCCGAGGCGTCGAACCACTGGCCGCCGGTCGCCTCGGCGATGCGCTGCAGGGAGCCGGTGTCGGCGCCCTCGCCGTACGCGATCGGGAAGATCCGCACCGGGGCCGCGTCGCCGCCCTCCCGGGACGTCCCGCCGATCTTCGCGATGAGCGAGTCGATGGAGATCGACGAGTCGGTGTCCTGCCCGTCCGAGAGCACGACGATCGCGTTGATGCGACCCGGCTCCGCACGCGCGGCCATCTCGTCGTAGGCGACGGCGATCGCGTCGTACAACGGCGTTCCCTCGCGGTTCGCGTACCGCAGGTCGTCGATCGACGCGCTCAGCGTCTCGCGGTCGGACCCGAGCTCCGAGACATCCCGCAGGACGATCAGGTTCTCGCCCGCCGACGAGACCACGCCGGTGGTGAAGGCCCACATGCCGACCTCGTCGGTCGAGCGGAAGTGACCCAGCGTCGTCTGGGCGCCGTCGATCGCACCGTCGAGCTTCGACCGGCCGTCCCCGTTCCCGTCGTCCATCGATCCGGAGACGTCGATGAGCTCGAGCACCGACGACGGCTTGCGGATCTGCGTCCACTGGTCGAGTGCCGCCGACACGACGTCGACGGCGGGGCGCGGAAGCGTGATCGCAGGGCCCGCGGGGTCGACGCCGTACTGCTCGGTGAACAGGTCGCCGAGCGGCACCGACTCGTCGAGCGGACGGAATCCGTACTCGGGCAGGATGCGCTGGGCCGGCTCGGTGGCGAGGAAGTCGACGAACGCCTCCCCCGCCGTCCGCTGGACCTCGGTCACCCAGTCGGCGCCGAGCACGGTGATGGGGTTGTCGGACCACATCGACCCGCCGGACGGGTAGATCGCGACGAGCTTCTCCTTCGGCGGCGTCAGCGTCTCACCGGGCTGGACGGTGTGCGAGTCGGGGTTGCCCTGGTTGTAGTTGAGCATCGAGGTCTCCTCGAGCGCCACCGCCGAGACGTAGCCGGAGCCGCCGGCTCCGTTCTGCGTCTCGTCGTAGAGCGTCGTGAGCACCTTCCCGGTGGTGTCGCCGTAGTGGATGACGCACTCCTCGAACACGCGCGAGAACTCCTCGGCGGCCGCGACGTCGTCCGCGGTGAGGTCGGCGGTCTTCCCGGTCGCCTCGTAGGACTGCATCAGGATCGCCGACAGGCCGGTGGTCGACGTGTTCGGATTGGTCTTCGAGATCTTGAACGAGCCCCAGATCGGCTTGCCCGCGCTGCTCCAGCCCGCCCGGTCGGCGCACAGCCGCTCGAAGTCCGAGATGCCGATCTCGGCGTCCGGCCAGCCGAGGGCCTTCGCCATCGTCTCGGGCATCGCGAAGATGATCGGCGTGTGGGTGAACGACACCGGCTCGCCGACGAGCGAAGCGGATGCCGCGGCCGCGACCCGCTCGGTCCAGACCGTCGACGCGGGCGACCAGAGGGTCGGCCAGCGCCGCGTGTCCTCGTCGGGCCAGTCGGCGCCCGCGGTGAGGAACCGCGTCGCGTCACCCGACGAGACGTTGACGGGCCGGATGGTCGCGCACTCGTCGAGCGCCGCATGCTCCGGCGACTCCTTGAACGCCGCGGCCAGCGCGTCGAGCATGTTCACCTTCTCCGACGAGGTCGCGACGACGACGCTCGTGCAGCCGTCGTCGGCGAAGTCCCCGCCGTCGATCGGCCCGCGATCGACGTCGTCCTGACCGAAGGTGCAGGCACTCAGCGCGACTGCCGTCGCAGCGATGACGGCGACCGCGAGCCCGCCGCGGACCCCCCGGCGAGTCGTCGACGTGATCGCGGGTCGAGCGGCGCTGCGCCGCGGAACGGGTGCCATGTGAACAGGGTAGGTCGCGCGAATATCGATCGCATCACGGATGGGACACTCGCCCGCGCCCGGCCTCAGAGCAGCCGGCGCCGCACGACTCCGGCGCTCCAACGACCCAGCACGGCGCCCGCGACCGTGTCGGAGATGTGGTGCTGCCCGCGGTAGATGCGCGAGAACGCGATGCCGGCGGGGATCGCGTATCGCAGCACGGGCCCGAGGGCTCGTGCGCCGCGGACGCCGTGCCGGTCGAGCAGGTCGGCGAGCGTGGTGTGGAGCGCGACGGCGGCCGCCGTGTGCCCCGACGGGAACGACGCCGTCGCGTGCGGCTGCTCGGGTCGCCACACGCCC
>NZ_SDPL01000417.1 GCF_004135055.1 Agromyces binzhouensis
GGCCGCCCGCGCGACGGCCGAGGAGGCGGCGGCCGAGGACGAACGGATGTCGCGCCTGCGCGATCGGCTCATTGCGGGGGTCGCGGCGTCCGCGCCCCGCGCGCGACTCTCGGGCGACCCGGATCCCGCCGGGAGGCTGCCCGGCAACGCGCACTTCTCCTTCCCCGGATGCGAAGGCGACTCGCTGCTGTTCCTGCTGGATGCCGCGGGCGTGGCGGTCTCGACCGGGTCGGCGTGCCAGGCCGGCGTGCCCGAACCCTCGCACGTGCTGCTCGCGATGGGCCGCACCGAGGCGGAGGCGCGCGGTGCCCTGCGGATCACGCTGGGGCGCACCACGACCGATGCCGACGTCGACGCGTTCCTCGAGGCGCTCCCCGCCGCCGTCGAGCGTGCGACCCGGGCCGGCATGGCCGACCGGGTCACGAGCTTCGACCGCTGACTCCCGGCGGCACCGGCGCTACGGCAGGAGCCGGAAGAGGTACGCGAACGCCGTGCGGGTGTAGGCGATCCCGCGACCGCTGCGTCGGATGAGGTCGCGGTCGGCCGCGGCAGGATTCCTCGGAACCAGGTAGCCGTCCAACTCCCGCGTGTCGAGGCGATACCGATCGTCGCGGTGGTGCACGGCGGCGACCAGCTCGAGGTCGGGATCCAGGGCGGCGAGGCCGGCATCGCCATGGCTCGTGTTTGCGAGCAGCAGGCCGTGCGGGCGGAGATGGCGCCGGCAATGGTCCCAGACCGGGCCTGCGTAGAGGGAGACGAGCAGGTCGAACGCGCCATCCGCGAGCGGCAGCGGCATGGTGTAGTCGGCGTGCAGGAACTCGACCCGGGCCGCCGATGCGGGCGTCGTCGGATGGGCGGGTTCCGCGCGGGCGAGCTCGGCGCGGACGAGGTCCGAATCGGCGAAGTAGCGCGCAGCGCGGCGGTCGGTGTCGACGTACGTGACCGACCGGATCGCCGTGGACGGCGAGAGGTCGAGGTAGGAGCCGGGATAGAGCGCCTCCTCGACACCCCAGGTCGAGGCGATCGCCGCGAACATCGTCGACCGGTCGCCGATCGACGTCCGATAGGTCTCCCACGACGGCGCCGGTGCGGGAGTCACCCGCGCCTCCGCGGTCGAGCTCGACGCGGGGAGCGTTCGCGCGGTCGGTGGTCGGTCGCCTGCATCCGCCAACGCTATCGTCGCGGCGACGGGTCGGACCTCCGCGCGCGGCATCCGCTCAGGGGCCGTTTCGTACACTGGAGCCATGCGGGTCCTGGCAGCGATGAGCGGCGGCGTCGACAGTGCCGTCGCGGCCGCGCGCGCCGTCGAGGCGGGCCACGACGTGGTCGGCGTGCACCTCGCGCTCAGCCGCATGCCGGGCACCCTGCGCACGGGCAGCCGCGGCTGCTGCACGATCGAGGACTCGATGGACGCCCAGCGCGCCGCGAACGTCCTCGGCATCCCGTACTACGTGTGGGACTTCTCCGAGCGGTTCAAGGCCGACGTCGTCGACGACTTCATCGCCGAGTACGCGGCGGGCCGCACCCCCAACCCGTGCATGCGCTGCAACGAGCGCATCAAGTTCGCCGCCCTGCTCGAGAAGGCCCTCGCGCTCGGCTTCGACGCGGTCGCCACGGGGCACTACGCGAAGATCACGACGGATGCCGCGGGTCGCCGCGAGCTGCACCGCGCGAGCGCGGAGGCGAAGGACCAGTCGTACGTGCTGGGGGTGCTCACGGCCGAGCAGCTCGCGCACGCGTACTTCCCGCTCGGCGACACCCCGTCGAAGCAGCTGGTGCGCGAGGAGGCCGCACGGCGCGGCCTGTCGGTCGCGCAGAAGCCGGACTCGTACGACATCTGCTTCATCTCCGACGGCGACACGAAGGGCTGGCTCGCCGAGAAGGTCGGCACCGCGCCCGGCGACATCGTCGACCGGTCGGGCGAGGTCGTCGGCGCGCACGAGGGCGCGCACGCGTACACGGTCGGGCAGCGCCGCGGGCTCCGGCTCGGCACCCCGGCCGCCGACGGCAGGCCCCGGTTCGTGCTCGAGGTGCGGCCCAAGGAGCGGACGGTCGTCGTCGGCCCGAAGGAGGCGCTCGCGGTCGCCGAGGTCGCCGGGTCCCGGTTCTCGTGGGCGGGCGCCGACCCCGTGGCATCCGGCCTCGTCGTCGCCGACGGCGAGGCCTTCGACTGCGAGGTGCAGATCCGGGCGCACGCCGACCCGGTGCCCGCGGTCGCGAGGGTGGCGACGGATGCCTCCGGCTCCGCCGAGCTCGTGATCACGCCGGGCACGCCCCTCGACGGCGTCGCGCCGGGCCAGACGGCGGTCGTCTACGTCGGCACGCGCGTGCTCGGGCAGTGCACGATCGACCGCACGGTCAGCGCCGTCCCCATCGACGCCTGAGCGCCCGCTGGACGTTCGCTGGACGGCGCGAGTGTGCCATCCGGGCGTTTGTCAAGGCCTCCTCGCCCGCTCCGCACCCCGCGTAGGGTCGCAGGCGCGCCGAGGGGCATCCCCCTGCGGCGACGAGACGACGAGAGGGACCACACCATGAGCACCTCCACCGACCGACCCGGACACGATTCGAACCGCGACCCGCGCACGGGAACGACGCCGACCGACCGGCGCGTCGACGCCGACGGCGACGGCATCCGCGACGACCGGGAGGCCACGGCCGCCGACCGGACGGATGCCGACCGGACCGCGGACTCGCGGACCGCCGCCTACGACCGCAAGGTCGACGAGCGCG
>NZ_SDPL01000418.1 GCF_004135055.1 Agromyces binzhouensis
GCGCCGGACACGGCGCACGCACCCGTGGCACCCGTCCGTCCCTCGCGGCGGTCGCCCCGCCGCGAGGCCGCCTGGCGTCGCCGCGACCGCCGCTGGGGCTACGTCTTCGTGGGCCCCCAGCTCATCGGCATGGCGGTGTTCGTGCTGCTGCCGTTCGTGGCCAGCCTGGTGCTCGCCTTCGCGTCGTGGGACGGCCTCACCGAGCTCGAGTGGGTCGGCTTCGCCAACTTCACCGCGCAGCTGCAGGACGAGCTGCTGCTGCGCTCGATCGTGAACACCCTGCTCATCGCGCTCATCACGGTGCCGGTCGGGCTCGGTCTCGCGGTCGTCGTCGCCGTCGCTCTCGAGAAGCTGCGCACCCGCACGCTCTACCTGATCCTGTTCTTCGCGCCGGTGGTGACGAGCACCGTCGCCGTCGCCATGATCTGGCAGCAGCTGTTCCGCGCCGACGGCGTGCTGAGCGGCGCGATCGCGAACGTCCTGGACATCGCCCCTCCGGACTGGCTCGGCGACCCCCGCCTCGCGCTCATCGCGGTGTGCATCGTCTCGATCTGGTCGTCGCTCGGCCTGAACGTCATCATCTTCCTGGCGGGCCTGCAGAACATCTCGCCCTCGGTCATCGAGGCCGCGCGCATCGACGGCGCCGGAGCGTGGCGGCTCTTCCGCAGCATCCGACTGCCGCTGCTCTCGCCGATCGTGTTCTTCTCCTCGATCGTCGCGTTCATCTCGTCGCTCCAGACGTTCGACACCGTGTTCGTGCTCACCGCGAACGCCGGCCCGGACAACGCGACGCGGACGATCGTCTACCACATCTACGACCTGGGCTTCGGGCGGTTCGAGTTCGGACCCTCCAGTGCCGCCTCCGTGATCCTGCTGCTGCTGACGCTCGTCATCACCGCGATCCAGTTCGGCGCGCAGAAGAAGTTCGTGCACTACGAGGACGCCGACGCATGACCGCTGCAGACATCGAGTCGACCCTCGTCGGCCGCCCCGACCTCGAGCGGCCTCGCCGCCGTCCCGAGACCGGGCGCGGCCGGCGCACCGCCGGCCGGGTCGCCATCCACGCCGCGCTCATCGTCGCCGGCCTGGCGATGGTGTTCCCGTTCCTGTGGATGCTGCTGACCTCGTTCAAGACCCTGCCCCAGCTGCTGCAGGATCCGCTGAGCCTCTGGCCCGACCCGTGGACGATCGACAAGTACGTCGACGCCTGGAACGCCGTGCCCTTCGCGCAGGCCTACCTGAACAGCATCTACATCTGCGTGCTGGCCGTCGTCGGAACCCTGATCACGGCGGCGATGGCGGGGTACGCGTTCGCGCGCATCCGCTTCCGCGGCAGCCGGGTCCTGTTCATCGTGTTCCTCGCGACGCAGATGATCCCGAAGCAGGTCACCCTGATCCCGTTCTACCTGCTCATGGCGGAGTTCGGCTGGGTCGACTCGCACCTCTCGCTCATCGTGCCCGCCATGCTCGTGAACCCCTTCGCGGTGTTCCTCATGCGCCAGTTCGTGCTCTCGCTGCCGAAGGAACTCGAGGAGGCGGCGCTCGTCGACGGCGCGGGCCGGTGGCGGACGTTCTGGAGCATCATCCTGCCCAACCTCAAGCCCGGGCTCGGGGCCCTCAGCATCATCGTGGCGCTCGACGTCTGGAACAGCTTCCTGTTCCCGCTCGTGCTGCTGAACTCGCCCGACCTGTTCACGGTGCCGCTGCTGCTCGCGAGCTTCCGCGGCCAGTTCGGCTCGGTCGACTACGGGCTCGTGATGGCGGCCTCGGCGCTCGCGACGATCCCGATGCTCGTCGCGTTCGTGATCGGGCAGCGCCGGATCCTCAACAGCATGGCCGCGTCCGGCCTGGGCGGGCGATGAGCGGGGCGGATGCCGCGGCGCTCGCCGACCTCGCCGGCGAGCACCTCGACCTGGTCCGCGCGCCGTTCACCCTGCCGCGCTCGCGCCTGATGGCGTTCCGCTCCGCGGACGGGGCGGACGGCACCCTCCGAGTGCACACCTCCGAGTACGAGCGCAGCCTCGAGGAGTGCATCGTGCTCGATGCGCTGCGCGTGCGGGGGTCCGACGGCGAGGTCCTGCCGGTGACACGGGTGCGGCCGCACGAGATCGTGCTCGGCGACGGGGCCGCGGGCGTCACGTTCGCCGGCACCGGCGCGCTCGCCGTGGGCGTCGCGACCGGCGTCGAGGCGAGCGTGGAATGGGACACGGGGGAGGGGCTGCAGTCGCTCCGGGTGGGCGGGCGGCACGCGGCATCCGTCGTCTTCGACGTGGACGCCGACCGCACGGTGGAGTTCGCGCGGTCGGCGGAGTACGCGTCCCTCCGCAGCGCGACCGAGGCGACGTGGCTCGACTGGTTCGGCCGCTGCCCCACGGTGCGCGACGACCTGCAGGCGATGACCGCGTTCTGCTGGTGGGTGCTCGGCGCCAACATCGTCGAGCTGCCGCAGCTCGGCGAGGCGCGCGCCGTCGTGCCCTCGAAGATCGGGTACGTCGGGCTCTGGCAGTGGGACGCGTACTTCATCGCCGTCGGACTGCGGCACGGCGATCCCGCGCTCGCGCGGGAGCAGCTCGACCTCGCGCTCCGGTTCCCGACCGCCGACGGGCAGCTGCCCGACGTCGTGCACGAGCTCGGAGTGCTCGCCTCGAGCGACGACCTGCCGGCGTCGGATCGCGAGACGCTGCGTCGCGCCGGCTCGGCGGTCGCCGACCCGGCCGCGCCCG
>NZ_SDPL01000419.1 GCF_004135055.1 Agromyces binzhouensis
CGGCGCCCGCGCCGCGCAGCGCACTCGCCAGCGCGCCGGCCGTGGCGAGCGAGGAGGCGGCGTCGGCGAGCAGGCCCCGGACATCCGCGAGGAGGGCCGTGATCTGCTCGCGCTGGGCGTCGACCGTCCGGAGCTTCCGTTCGCAGTCGGACCAGCACTCGGCGCCGAGGCGGCCGGTCGGATCGAGGTGGACGAAGGTGGCGTGCGATTCGACCCGGGCTGCTTCGATGTCGAGGGGCCGGAGCGCCGGCGTCTCCGCGGACGCACGTGCCGCGAAGTGCTCCCATGCTGCTGCGGCGACGACGGAGGCCACCCCGACCTGGGCGCCGTGCAGCCCGGTCGGCAGCCCTCGAGCCGCGGCGTGCATGTCGAGCATGTGGCTCACGAGGTGCTCGACACCCGACAGGCACGCGGTCGTGCCCGCGATGCCCGTGCCGATGCCCCGGATCGCGAGCACGCGCGTGAGGCGCTCGATCGGCTCCGGTCGCCCGTCGCTGAGGCCGGAGCTCCACTGGCTCGGGTCTCCGGCGAACGCGAGGAGGAGGTCGCGCGGTGCGACGTGGAAGCTCGCGTCGAGTCCGGCGAGCGAGGCGAGCCGCCAGTCCGCCGGCGCCGTGAAGAGGGAGAGCAGTTCGCCGAACCCCGACGTGTTCAGCTCGATGGGGGCGGTCGCGATCGTGACGGTGTCGGCCAGGACGGCGTCGGGCCAGCGCGACGGGATGGTGCGCTTGACCCCGCTGGCGAGCACGACGGAGACGTTGTCGGTGAAGCCGTCGACGCTGGCCGCGGTCTGCACGAGCACCAGGGGGACCTCGCCGGCGCGGTCGGTGGCGACCTTGCCGATGTCGGAGACCGTGCCGCTGCCGACGACGACGACGGCATCGGTGCCCGAGGCCGCGGAGGCCGCCTCATCCAGGACCCGGTCGTCGGCGTGCAGCGAGTGGCCGGGGGTGCCGAGCACGAGCCGCACGACCTCGAACCCGGCTTCCGCGAGCTGGGCGGCGACCGACCGCTTCAGGTCCTCGCCGTCTCGGCGGATCAGCGTGGTGTCGCAGAGGAGGAGCACGCGCGCTCCGTCGGCGACGACGCCGCGGGCCTCGAGGAGGAGACGGACCTGCTCGGCTGCCGACGAGGACGCCGTCGGCGAGATCTCCAGTCGGGTGATGCCGAGCGGAACGAGCGAATCGGCTCCATCGCTCGCCGAGATCACGCCACGCAGGGCGTCGAGGTCGGTCGGGTCCGTAATGGAGCCGAAGCGATTCATCATCGGTCGCTCTCGCTCGGGGCGATCAGAGTCCGGATCGCCGTGCATGTTTATTCCGGTTGCGAATGTTCATTCGCAGTAGGGGAAGCATACGAATGTCTTCGGGACATGTCAAGGCGCATCGGAGCCGCGGTCAGGATCGCGACCGCGGCCATCGACAGCGACGACACGGATTCCTGCGGCGATGCAGCTCCTGGCGGCGGTGTCGCCGGCGGGGTCTACGCTCGGAGCATGCCGAAGCCCACGACCGCGTTCCGTTGCACCGAATGCGGTTGGAGCACCGTCAAGTGGGTCGGTCGGTGCGCCGAGTGCCAGCAGTGGGGCACCGTGGTCGAGGCCGGGGTCGAGACGGGCATCGTGCGAGGCATGCAGGCCGTGGCACCGAGCGCGGGGCGTGCCGCGCGGCCGATCTCGGCGATCGTCGAGAGCGAAGACGCGGCCCATCGTCCGAGCGGGGTGGGCGAGTTCGACCGGGTCCTCGGCGGGGGCATCGTCGCGGGCGCCGCGATCCTGCTCTCGGGCGAGCCGGGCGTCGGCAAGTCGACGCTGCTGCTCGAGGTCGCGGCGCGGGTCGCCGCGGAGGGCCGCCGCGTGCTCTACGTGAGCGCCGAGGAGTCGACCGCGCAGGTCCGCCTGCGGGCCGGGCGCACGGGCGCCCTCCACGACGAGCTGTACCTCGCGTCCGAGACCGACCTCGCCACGATCCTCGGGCAGGTCGACCAGGTCTCCCCCGAGCTGCTCATCGTCGATTCGGTCCAGACCGTGTCGAGCGCGCTCTCCGACGGGCTGCCCGGGCAGCCGAGCCAGGTCCGCGAGGTCGCCTCGACCCTCATCCGCGTCGCCAAGGAGCGACAGCTCCCCGTGCTCCTCGTCGGGCACGTCACGAAGGACGGCACGATCGCCGGACCGCGCCTGCTCGAGCACCTCGTCGACGTCGTCTGCCAGTTCGAGGGCGACCGGCAGACCGCGCTGCGGTTCGTGCGGGCGTTGAAGAACCGCTTCGGGCCGACCGACGAGGTCGGCTGCTTCGAGATGACGGGCGACGGCATCGCCGAGGTGCCCGACCCGTCCGGGCTCTTCCTCAGCCGCTCACGGAACGCCGTGAGCGGCACGTGCGTGACCGTCGCCCTCGAGGGCCGACGAGCGCTGCCCGTCGAGGTGCAGGCGCTCGTCGTCGGCACGAAGGCGCCGCAGCCGCGGCGCGTCGTGAACGGCGTCGACCCGTCGCGGGTCGCCATGATCATCGCGGTGCTCGAACGGCGCGCGGGCCTCCGCCAGCTCGGCGAGCACGACGTGTACGTCTCCACGGTCGGCGGCGTGCGCCTCATCGAGCCGGCGGCCGACCTCGCGATCGCCGTGGCGATCGCGAGCGCGATGCGCGATCGCGCGGTGCCGCACGACCTCGCCGCGGTCGGCGAGATCAGCCTCGCCGGCGAGGTGCGACCGGTCGCATCGG
>NZ_SDPL01000042.1 GCF_004135055.1 Agromyces binzhouensis
TCGTCGGCCAGCAGGTCTCCGCCCCCGCGGCGCGCACGGCGCTGACCCGGCTCGCCGCCGACCTCGGCGAGACCGTCGAGCTCGCGGGCCGCCCCCGCACGCTCTTCCCGACGGCGGCGGTGATCGCCGAGCACGGGGCCGACGTGCTGCGGGGACCGGCCGCCCGGATCCGCACGATCATCGACGTGTGCGGCCGGCTCGCCTCCGGCGACCTCGTCGTCGCACCCGAGCGGGAGCGCGGCGAGCTGCGCTCCGAGCTGCTCGCGGTGCCGGGAATCGGCCCGTGGACGGCCGGATACCTCGCCATGCGCGTCACGCGGGAGCCCGACGAACTGCTGGTCTCCGACCTCGCGCTCCGGAACGGGGCGGCACGGCTCGGACTGCCCTCCGACGCGAAGGCGCTCGCCGCGCGCGGGACCGCCTGGGCGCCCTGGCGGAGCTACGCGTCGATGCACCTCTGGCGCATCGCGGCGTCCGCATTGTCGACGTGACGGAGCATCCCGCCCACTTCGTTGTACGTTCTGCACAGCGGGCTGGAGAGGGCGGCCGATAGCCTAGGTGAGTGAAGTTCGCGCACCTCCGAGTCGAAGGCCAGACGACCCCCCGACTCGCGGTGGTCCACGACGAGCGGGCGATGTTCCTCGACGAGGTGATGCCGGCGGCGCCGCGCGACCTTCAGGAGCTCATCGAGCGGGGCCCCGAGGCCCTCGCCGACGTGCGCGCGGTGGTCGACGCGGCCCTCGCGTCGGGGGCGCCGACCGTCCCGCTCTCCGACCTCCGCCACGAGTCGGCCGTGCTCCGGCCGTCGCAGGTGCTGGCGATCGGCGCGAACTACGCCGCACACGCGTCCGAGCTCAAGCTCCGGTCCGAATCGGCCATGACGATCTTCTCGCTGTGGCCGAACTCGCTGGCCGCGCACGGCGCGACGACCACGTGGGCGGGCGACGTCGCCACCCAGGTCGACTACGAGGCCGAGCTCGGCGTCATCATCGGCACGCCCGCGCGCGACGTCTCCCCGCAGGACGCGCTCGACCACGTGTGGGGCTACACGGTCGTGAACGACATCACGGCGCGCGACATCCAGTTCAGCGAGGCCCAGTGGTCGCGGTGCAAGTCCTTCGACGGCTTCACGCCGACCGGGCCGGTCGTCGTGACCGCCGACGAGATCCCCGACCCGCAGGACCTCTGGCTCACCACCAACCTCGACGGCCACATCCTCCAGGACGCCTCGACGAACGAGATGGTCCGAAGCGTGGCGGAGATCATCTCCTACCTCTCGAAGACGGCGACCATCCCCGCCGGCACGCTCATCTCGACCGGGAGCCCCGGCGGCGCCGGGTACTCGCGCAACCCGCAGGTCTTCCTCCACGACGGTTCGACCGTGACCGTGAGCATCGAGGGCATCGGCTCGCTCACCACGCACTGCCGCGTCATCTGACGCGAGGCGCATCGACGCGCGCCTCCCGGGCAGGCATGGCGTCGACGATGACGGATGCCTCGTGGCATCCGTCACCGCCGGAGCCGGCCGGGGCGGGCCCGGCCGCTGCGCTCAGTCGCTCGGCTCGCCCTTCAGCTCGACGACGTTGATCGCCTGCGTGATCGGGTGCACGCCCGACAGGCGCGACGGCATCAGCTGCCGGGTCACGTCCTCGCGGGTCATGAGCCCCGACTCGACGACGAGGTCGGCGACCGGCCGCCCCGTCGCGAGCGCAGACTTGGCGAGCTTGGCCGCCTCGGCGTAGCCGATGAACGGGATGAGCGCCGTGATCACGCCGACGCTCGAGGCGACCTGCGCCTCGAGGTGCTCGGTGTTCGGGGTGATCCCGTCGACGCAGTTCACGCGGAGGGTCCAGCACGCCTGGCGCATCCAGGTGATCGACTGCAGGAGCGAGTGCGCGATGACCGGCTCGAAGGCGTTGAGCTGGAGCTGGCCGTTCTCGGCGGCCATGGTGACCGTGACATCCGCCCCCGCGACCGCGTAGGCGACCTGGCTGACCGCCTCGGGGATCACGGGGTTCACCTTGCCCGGCATGATGCTCGAGCCCGCCTGCTTCGGCGGGAGGTGGATCTCGCCGAGGCCCGCCTGCGGGCCCGACGAGAGCAGCCGGAGGTCGTTGCAGATCTTCGAGAGCTTGATCGCACTGCGCTTCAGCGCGCTCGAGAAGGTCATGAAGACGCCGGTGTCGCTCGTCGCCTCGACGAGGTCGGGCGCCGTCTCGAGCCGCTGGCCCGTGATCTCGCTGAGGTGGCGCACGACCGCTGCGGCGTAGCCCGGATCGGCCGTGATGCCCGTGCCGACGGCGGTGCCGCCGAGGTTCACCTCGGAGAGCAGCTTGATCGTCTCGCGGAGGCGGGCGATGTCCTCGCCGAGCGTGGTGGCGAAGCCGTGGAACTCCTGGCCAAGGGTCATCGGCACCGCGTCCTGGAGCTGCGTGCGGCCGACCTTCAGCACCTCGTGGAACTCGCGGCCCTTGCGGCCGAACGAGATGCGGAGCAGGTCGAGCTCGGTGAGCATCGTCGTCAGCGACGCGGTCATCGCGAGCTTCAGCGCGGTCGGGTACGTGTCGTTCGTCGACTGGCTGCGGTTGACGTCGTCGATCGGGTGGATGAGGTCGTAGCGGGCCCGCGGGTAGCCCGCGATCTCCAGCGCGACGTTCGCGATGACCTCGTTCGCGTTCATGTTCGTCGAGGTGCCCGCACCGCCCTGGATGACGCCGACCACGAACTGGTCGTGGAACTCGCCGTCGATGATGCGCTGGCAGGCCTCGTCGATCCACGCCTGCTTGCGCGGCTCGAGGGCGCCGAGCTCCTTGTTCGCCCGGCATGCCGCCTGCTTCACCTGCGCGAGCGCGACGACGAGCTCGGGGTAGACGGAGATCGGGCGCTTCGAGATCGGGAAGTTCTGGAGCGCGCGCATCGTGTGCACGCCCCAGTAGGCGTCTGCGGGGACCTCGACCGAACCGAGCGAGTCGGTCTCGGTCCGCGTCTCTGTCGTGTTCGTGGGGATCACCTCGTCGTTCGATCGGACGCTCTCGACGGTGTTGGGATGCGGTCGGGTCATCGACACTTCGGCTCCATCGCCTCGGGGACGCGCGGGATCGCCGCGCTCGGTACGTTCCCGAGCCTACTCGCGGGCTCGCAGCGATACGTGCTGCAGCGTGTACGTTCCGTGCGCGTCGGCTGTACACGGCGTCCGAATCGTGCGTCGACTCGCCCGCCTCAGACGCCGGTGACCTCGAACAGGCGCCACTCCCCCGGGACGCCCTTCAGGACGTGCGCGCCGCGATCCTCGAACCCGATGCCCGACCCGACGACGAGGTCCTTGACCGTGCCCGACGCGAGGACCGCCCCGTCGCCCGCGAGGGACATGACGCGCGAGGCCAGGTGGACCGCGATCCCCGCGACGTCCTCGCCCTGGAACTCGACCTCGCCGCTGTGCACCCCCGCACGGATCTCGATGCCCAGCGAGCGCACCGCGGCGGCGATCTCCCACGCGCACCTGACCGCGCGGGCCGGACCGTCGAACAGGGCGAGGAACCCGTCGCCGGTCGACGAGACATGGGTTCCCCGGTAGCGCTCGATCCGCGACCGCACGAGGTCGTCGTGCGCGAGCTTGAGGTCGAGCCAGCGCTGGTCGCCGAGCCGCGCGGCGAGGTCGGTCGACCCCACGATGTCGGTGAACAGCACCGTCGCGAGCACGCGATCGTCGACGGGCGCCGGTCGATCGCCCGTGACGAACTCCTCGACCTCGTCGAGGAGCTGCTCCGCCTCCACGAACGGCGGGTACCAGGCCGCGCCCGGCAGCTCGACGAGGCGCGCAGCCGGGATGTGCTCGGCGAGGTAGCGGCCCATCGGGAGCCGGTAGTGCCGGTTCTGCGCCTTGTGCAGCACGAGCGTCGGAACCTGGATGCTCGGCAGCACCGAGCGGACGTCGAGCTGGAGCACCCACTCGTACATGCGGGTGGCCGCGGCCGGCGAGGCGGAGAGGCGCATGTACCGCCCGACCCAGCGCTGCAGCTGCGCGTCGTCGGCGACGTCGGGCGCGGTGAGCTGCAGCACGGCTCCCGTGCCCCAGTTGCGACGCCATTCGCCGAGCAGCAGCTCCGCCGTCGGCTCCGGGATGCCGATCGGGTAGTCCGGCGCACGCAGCAGTCGCGCGAACGTGTTCACGAGGACGAGCGAGTCCGTGCGCTGCGGGTGGCTGGCCGCGAGCATCATCGCCATCGGCCCGCCCTCGGCATCGCCGAGGAGGGTCGCGGAGCTCGAGCCGACGGCGTCGAGGACGACGCTCGCGTCGTCCATCCAGTGCTCCAGCGTGGGCAGCGCGCCCATCGCGACCGGGTCGGACAGGCCCGCTCCGCGCTTGTCGAAGCAGATGACCCGGGAGAACCGCGCGAGGCGCTCGAGGTACCGGGCCATCGACGGGTGCTCCCACATCACCTCGATGTTGCTCGCCCAGTTGCCGATGAACAGCAGGTCGCGGGGACCGCGTCCGAACGCCTGGTAGGCGATCGAGCCGTCATCGCCCTCGGCGTAGCGGGGCTCCGGCGCCGACCCCCACGTCGAGATGCGCGCTGCGTGCTCCGAGCCCATGGTCCCCCCACGCGTCAGGGTAGTCCCGACGCAGGGACCGGCACAGGCCCCATCGCGCCGGAGGCCCCCGACCGCCGGGTCGGGGGCCTCGATGCCGCCGCCCGCGCGGGCGGCGACCGATGCGATCAGACGAACGCGAGCGGCGCGAACGGCAGCAGCAGCAGGCCGAAGGCGAGGAACGCGAGCGTCGCGATGACGACGCCGGCGAGCATGACGCCGTTCAGCACGATGCCCCAGATCGCCATGGTGCGCGCCGACGGCTCGCGACGCAGCGCGAGGATGCCGAGCACGAGGCCGCCGACGGGCACCACGAACGTGAAGCCGGCGACGAACGAGACGAGGCCGAGCACGAGGCTCGACACCGCGAACCCGCGCGTCTCGACGTCGGTCGTCGACGCTGCGGGGGTGATGGTGGTCATGGGTGGGTTCTCCTTGTTCATCGGGATGATCCGAGGCTACGGATGCCGCGAGCCCCGCGACATGGGGCGAACCCCCGGATCGGCAGGGGCGATCGCCACCCCCGAGCGGGACGGCGGGAGCCCGGCCGACGCGCGCTCAGCCTGCGAGGAGCGCCTCCACGGGACCGCGCGCGAAGAAGACCACGAACCCGGCCGCGACGACCCAGAGCAACGGGCTGATCTCCTTCGCCCTGCCCGAGAGCGAGCGCACGACCACCCAGCTGACGAAGCCCGCGCCGATGCCGTTCGCGATCGAGTACGTGAGCGGCATGACGGCGACCGTGAGGAACACCGGCAGGAGCACGCTGAAGTCGCTGAAGTCGACCTCGCGGATCTGCGACATCATCAGGGCGCCGACGATGACGAGCGCGGCCGCGGCGACCTCGGAGGGCACGACGGAGGTCAGGGGCGTGAGGAACATCGCGATCAGGAACAGCGCGCCGGTCACGAGGTTCGCGAGGCCCGTTCGCGCGCCCTCGCCGATCCCCGAGCCGGACTCGATGAACACGGTGTTCGAGGAGCTCGACGTGAAGCCGCCCGCGACGGCGCCGACGCCCTCGACGACGAGCGCCGAGCGCAGGCGCGGGAACTCGCCCTTCGCGTCGGCGACGCCGGCCTCCTTCGACAGGCCCGTCATGGTGCCGAGCGCGTCGAAGAAGTTCGTGAACACGAGCGTGAAGACGAGCATGAGCGCGGCGAGCACGCCGATGCGCTCGAAGCTGCCGAAGCTCACCTGGCCGACGAGCGAGAGGTCGGGCAGGCTCACCCACTGCGCGGGCAGCTCGGGCACCGACAGTCCCCAGCCCTGCGGGTTCACCGACCCGTCGGCGCCCACCTTCGGGCCGAGGTCGAGGATCGCCTCGAGCACGATCGCGAGCACGGTCCCCGAGACCAGGCCGATCAGGATGCCGCCCCTGACCTTCCGGGCGACGAGCACGCCGGTCAGGAGCAGGGTGACGACGAAGACGACGGTCGGGATCGTGCCCACCGACCCGTCGACGCCGAGGCCGACCGGGGGCGAGGCCGCGCCGGTCGCGGTGACGAACCCGGCGTCGACGAACCCGATGAAGGCGATGAAGAGGCCGATGCCGACCGTGATCGCGAGCTTCAACGGCATCGGGACGGCCTCGAAGATGAGCCGCCGCAGGCCCGTCGCCGCGAGCAGCACGATGATGAGGCCGTTGACGACCACGAGCCCCATGGCCTCGGCCCACGTGACCTGGCCGACGACCGAGACGGCGAGGAACGAGTTGATGCCGAGGCCCGCGGCGAACGCGAACGGCAGGCGCGCCACGACGCCGAACAGGATCGTCATGACGCCGGCCGTGAGCGCGGTCACGGCCGCGACCTGCGCGAAGCCGAGGTTCTCGCCCGCGACATCCGTGCCGCTGGAGAGGATGATCGGGTTCAGGATGACGATGTACGCCATCGTGACGAACGTCACGATGCCGCCGCGGATCTCGGCGGGGATCGTCGAGCCCCGCCGGGTGATCTCGAAGTAGCGATCGAGCGCGCCGACAGTGCGGGGCTCCGCCTCGTCCGGGTGCTGGTCGGTGTCGGTTCGGGAGGTGGTCATGTCGTCCTGGGTGTCTCGTCGGGTGCGCGTACGCGCACGATCGGTGGAGCTCCGCCCGATCGAGCGGAGGCCGGGACGACGATGGCCCGAGGTACTGGGGCGGCTCAGCCGCCGTGGAGCGCGGGCACGATGAGGTAGATGCCGTAGAGCACGGCGATGCCGCTCAGGGCGAAGCACGCCCACGCGCCGACGACGGCCGCGCGCTTCCGGCCCTCCGTCAGCGGGCTCTTGCGCGCCGCCTTCGCGGCCCGCTTGGCGGCCCTGGCCGCCTCCTCGGGCGAGATCACCGTGATGGCGTCGGTGAACTCCGCGGGTGCGACGACCGGCGTGCGTCCGCCGATCGTGAGCAGGCGGATGCCGAGCGCATAGGCGCTCACGACGACGGTCGCGCCGACCAGCGAGGCCACGAGCACGATCACGAACGAGATCCAGTCGATCACGGGGCCACCTTCCGCTTCGGCTCGGGGCTTCGCTTGATCTTCACGGCGCGGCCCGAGTCCGCCACCTCGCTGAGGACGTTCCGGTGCGACACCTCGTCCCGGCGCGACCAGAGGAAGATCCCGCCGATGACCACCGCCGCCGCCACGGCGTCGATGAGGACCCCGACCACGCCCATCGTCGCGACGACCGCGGCGAGTGCGCCGACGCCGCCCGCGGCGGGCAGGGTCAGGATCCAGCCGATGCCGATGCGGCCGGCGGTGCGCCAGCGGACCTTCGACCCCCGGCGTCCGAGTCCGGAGCCGATGACCGACCCGGAGGCGACCTGCGTGGTCGAGAGCGCGAACCCGAGGTGGCTCGAGGCGAGGATGGTCGCCGCCGTCGCCGTCTCGGACGCGAAGCCCTGCGCGGGCTTGACGTCGGTGAGGCCCGTGCCGAGGGTCTTGATGATGCGCCATCCGCCCATGTACGTGCCGAGCGCGATCGCCACCGCGCACGTGACCACGACCCAGAACTCCGGGCCGGATCCGACGGGCTGCGCGCCGACCGAGATGAGCGTGAGGGTGATGACGCCCATGGTCTTCTGCGCGTCGTTGGTGCCGTGGGCGAGGGCGACGAGCGAGCTGGAGAAGATCTGCGCGTGGCGGAACCCGTCGCGGCCGTCGGGCCGGCCGTCGTAGCGCCTCGTGATCGCGTACGCGAGCTTGGTGGCCGCGAAGGCGACCAGTCCGGCCGTGAGCGGCGCGAGGAGCGCGGGAAGGATGATCTTCGACATCACGACGCCGCCGTCGATGGCCTGGATGCCGAAGCCCACGAGGGCGGCGCCGATCAGGCCGCCGAAGAGCGCGTGGCTCGACGACGAGGGCAGGCCGAGCAGCCACGTCACCATGTTCCAGGTGATGGCGCCGATGAGGCCGGCGAAGATGAGCTCCGGGGTGATGAAGACGCCGCCCTCGCCCTCGCGGATGAGACCGCCCGAGATGGTCTTGGCGACCTCGGTCGAGAGGAACGCGCCGATCAGGTTGAGGACCGCGGCGAGCGCCACGGCGATCTTCGGCCGGAGGGCGCCGGTCGCGATCGGGGTCGCCATGGCGTTCGCGGTGTCGTGGAAGCCGTTCGTGAAGTCGAAGAAGAGCGCCAGTGCGATGACCAGCACGACGATGAGGGTGAGGTCCACCGGCGTCTTTCTGTCGTCGGCGGACCGTGGTTCGCCGGATGTTCACGGAAGGAGGGTTGCGGAATCCGGCGAGCGCCGAGACCCGACGATCCTACGCGACGTGATCCGGCTCATCCACCACGGTCGCGAGGTCCTCGCCGAACACGTAGGTGCGACGCACCGTCGCACCCGCGAGCACGCCGGGGAGCCACCTGCGCGCGTCGTCCCACATCTCGGCGAGCGGCACCTCGTCGAGCGCGAACCACTCCGGGTCGAGTTCGTCGGAGGGCATCGGATCGCCGGCGAAGGTGCGGACGACGAACACGTTCGAGACCTGGCTCCACTCCTCGCGGTGCGGGAAGAGGTAGGTCAGGCGGCCTCGCGACTCGAGGTCGACGGCCGCGACCACGAGGCCCGACTCCTCCGCGACCTCCCGGACGGCGGCATCGGCGGCCGACTCCCCCGGCTCGAGCTTGCCGCCGAGGCCCACGTAGTTGCCGGCTCCGAGCCCGTGCTTCTTCCGACCCAGGAGCACCTCCGTGCGCCCGCCCGCCTCGCGGAGCACGTAGCAGACGCAGACCTCCGGCAACGGCATGGTTCAGCCGAAGAGGATCCGCGCCTCGTCGTAGCGCGACTGGGGCACGACGTTCAGCCCGCCCGTCGCGTCGGCGATCGACACCCGTTCGATGTCGGTGCCGCGGAGCGTGACCATGCTGCCCCACGCCCGATCGAGCGCGGCGTCGGCGGCCGCCATGCCGAGCCGGGTCGCGAGCACCCGGTCGTACGCGGACGGCGCACCGCCGCGCTGGATGTGGCCGAGCACGGTGTGCCGCGACTCGATGCCGGTGCGCTCCTCGATCATCGGCGACAGCTTCTCGGCGATGCCGCCGAGGCGCGGCCGGTTGAATGCGTCGAGGCCGAGGTGCGAGTGCGCCTCCTCCATGGTGTCGAGCTTGAAGCCCTCGGCGACCACGATGAGCGGTGCGCGACCGCGGTCGCGCACCGACTCCACGTACCCGCAGATCTCCTCGATGCCCATCGGCTGCTCGGGGATGAGGATCGCGTGGGCGCCGCCCGCCATGCCCGAGTGCAGTGCGATCCAGCCCACGTGGCGGCCCATGACCTCGAGCACGATCGCGCGGTTGTGCGACTCGGCGGTGGTCCGGAGGCGGTCGATGGCCTCGGTCGCGATCTCGACGGCCGTGTCGAAGCCGAACGAGTAGTCGGTCGCGGCGAGGTCGTTGTCGATGGTCTTGGGGACGCCGATCACGGGGATCCCGCCCTCGTCGAACAGCCGGCGCGCCGCGGTGAGCGTGCCCTCGCCGCCGATGGCGATGATGGCGTCGATGCCCTCCTCGTCGAGCATGCGGCCGATGTTCTCGGGCCCTCCCTGCTCGCCCTCGAACGGGTTGGTGCGGCTCGAGCCGAGGATCGTGCCGCCCTGCTTCGAGAGCCCGCGCACGTCGTGGCGCGTGATGGGCATGATGTCGCGCTCGACGACGCCGCGCCATCCCCAGCGGAACCCGACGAACTCCGCTTCGTGCGAGATGACGCCCTTGAGCACGGAACCGCGGATGACCGCGTTCAGTCCCGGACAGTCGCCGCCGCTCGTCAGAATGCCGATCTTCATGCCTGGTTGACTCCTCGTGAGGTGGACGTTCGCGGGGGTGCCGCATCGTCGAGGCGCGAACGTGGGGAGTCTAGCGGGGCACGCGGCATCCGGTCGCGTCGTGACCCTCCGTCGAGGCGGGCGAGACGACGGCGGATGCCGCGCGCCGACGCTACAGTGCGCCGTCCAACGCCTGCCGCAGCAGGTGCTGCAGCGCGTCCAGCTGCACCGAGTCGGCCGAGCCCGGCTCGACGTCGCTGCCGTCGAGCGCGCGGAGCGCGAGGCCCTGCTTCTGGTCGATGAGCTCGGCGATGCGCGCGTCGACCGTGTGCGCCGCGATGATGCGCCAGGCCGTCACGGGCTCGTCCTGGCCGATGCGGTGCACGCGGTCGATGGCCTGCGTCTGCTCGGCCGCGGTCCAGCTGAGCTCGGCGAGCACGACGTTCGAGGCAGACTGCAGGTTCACGCCGACGCCGGCGGCCGTGAGCGAGCACACCGCGATCGAGACGTCGGCCTCGGTGTTGAACGCGTCGATCGCCTGCTGGCGCGCGACGGCGGTCTGGTCGCCGCGGATGGACACCGTGCGGAGCTCCCGCGCCGCGAACGCGGCCTCGGCCTGGTCCATGACGTCGATGTGCTTGGCGAAGAAGACGACCTTGCCCGCCGAGCGGGCGAGCTGGGCGGCGTAGTCGGCCGCGAGGCCCGCCTTCGCCTGGCCGATGCGGCGGACCATGGTGAAGACGTTCTCGCCGGACTTCGACGACTTCGACTCCTCGAGCTCGGACAGCGCCACCGCGCGGATGTACTGGTCGCGTTCGAGCTCGTCGAGGTCGCCGACGCGGAGCTTCCTGGACTCGACGAGCGCGCGGAAGCGACTCGCGAGCCGGTTGCCGAGCTCGCGCTCGGCGGCGCGGATCGAGCGGCCGAGTTCGTCGTCGAGCTCCACGTGGAGGTCGGCGATGCGCTTGTCGGGAAGGTCTGCGGCCACGTCGACCTTGCGGCGTCGGACGATCCCGAGGTCGATGACCGTGCGGCGCGCCTCGGCGTAGAACCCGGGCTCGGCCGGCGTCAGCCCGGTCTCCTCGAGCTTGCCCAGGAGCTCGGGCGAGGGCCTGTCGCCGGCGATCCAGCCCAGGAACTGCCAGATCGCGCGGAAGTCGTCGACGTCGTTGATGAGCGGCGTGCCGGTCAGCGCGAGCAGCAGCGGGTCGCCGCCCGGCGTGTTCGCGCGGATGCGCTCCGCGAGCGCGAGCACGTTGCGCGAGCGCTGCGACTGCAGGTTCTTGATGAAGTGCGCCTCGTCGACGACCATTCCGCGGAAGCCCATCGTGGACAGCCAGGTCATGTGCCGGTCGAGGATGTCGTAGTTCACGACGACGACGTCGGCGAACGCGTCGACCGTGTCGCCGTCGCCGTGGATGACGGTGGCGCGGCGATGCGGCGTCCACTGCTCGACCTCGCGCGCCCAGTTCATCTTGACCACGTTCGGGACGACCGCGAGCAGCGGGTAGGCGTCGGCCACGGATGCCGCGAGCACGGACTGGGCGGTCTTGCCGAGGCCCGGCTCGTCCGCGAGCAGGAACGTGCGGTGGCCGTCGCGCGCCGACTCGATGAAGCGCGCCTGATGCGGCATGAGCTCGAGCCCGCGCGGCGCGAGCCGGTCGACGGCGGGCGCCTCGGGCAGGTCCATCGACGCGGCCTGGCCGCCCGAGCCCGACTCGAACGACTTGAAGAGCGGACCGAGCAGTTCCCAGTTCGCGAGCCTGCGGACGGGAACGACGTGGTGGTCGCCGCGGCTGAAGTCCGGTGGCAGGAACGGGTTCGCGAGCTGCCGGGCCTTCACGGACGGCGGGACGACCTGGTTCACCGCGACCTCGGGGGCCGGGGCGGGCTCGCGGACGATGATGAGCTCGTCATCGCTGAGCTCGGCGCCCGACTCGAGCAGCCAGTCGCGACGGAACCGCTGCGCGACCGTCGAGATCGACGCATCCGGTTCGAGCAGCGAGATGAGGCTCGTGTCGCGGGCCGCGGTCTTCGCGAGGATCTGCGCGATGCCGTCGAGCCGCTTGAGCAGCTCGGAACGGGCGCCGTCGGCGAGGTCGGCGTCGGCCTTCACCCGCGCGCGCTCCTCGCGCATGAGCAGCGCGATGACCTGGAACTTGGTGCGGTTGGTGGGGCCCAGCTTGTTCTTCTGGGCCTTCTGCTCGACCTCGCGGACCTTGCGCGCGAGGATCGGGATGATGGGCGCGTCGTCGTCACGCGAACGCGTGCGCTGCCGCTGCCTCGTCTGGGCCAATGGTCCTCCCCTGTCTGGGCCCGATGCGATCCGGCGCTCGGGACCACGGGCGGGTGGTCGGCACCGGCTGACGGGATCGGACGTCGAGGCCGTCGCGGTGCGCCGGATCCGGAAGGGCCGAGCATGGCGGAGCGAGTTCCCCCAGCCGTCGGTCCATGGAGGGATCCGTCGAGCGCCTCGGTCATTCTACGCGCCGTGGCGCGATCGGCGCGAATGCGCGCGGTCGGGGCGACCGGCGCAACGGGACCTCGGCCCTGTCGGAGGGTCGCCCACGGGGCTACGCTCGTGCCATGGACGAGTCGACGGGGGTCGGCGGAGGCATCGCCGACGATCACGAGTTCCAGGTCGCGCAGGACGGCGAGCTCCCGCCCGAGCCCGAACCCGACGAGGACGAGGACGAGCGGCCGGTCGGCGAGGACTCGGACGACGTGGTCGGCATCGACGAGGAGCGCCGCGTGGTGCTGCCCGACGAGCGCGCTCCCGCTGACGACGAGGAGTGAGCCGGCGGGTCAGACGCCGCCGCCGCCTCCTCCGCCTCCGCCGCCGCCGGAGGAGCCGCCACCGCTCGAGCCGCCCGACGACGAGCTCGACGACGAGCCCGACCAGCTCGTGCTCGACACGCTGCTGAACGAGCTCACGCTGGCGGCGAAGTATCCCGCGTGGAACCCGCTCCGTCCCGAGTACCAGTCGGGCTCCCGTTGCTGCTGCGCGTAGAGCGCGGCGAGGACCTGGCTCCACTCGCGCTCCATCCCGAAGAGCACCGAGTACGGCAGGAGGCGCTCGTTGAGGCGCAGCACCGCCTCGGGGTCGGGCGTCCCGTCCGCGCGGATCGGCCGGCTCCCGACCGGCGCGGGCCGCCCGGTCGGCAACGCGCCCGGAGGCGG
>NZ_SDPL01000420.1 GCF_004135055.1 Agromyces binzhouensis
GTCAGGGGGACGCCTGCCGCCACGGCGGAGCGCACGGCCTCGGCGACCTCGGCGGCGGAGGTCGGGCGCACGACCGCATCGGGCGTGCCATGGCCGGCGAAGACGTGGGCGCCGGCCTCGTACTCGGGGGTGCCGGGCGCGTGCACGCGCTGGGGCATCCGCTCACTCAGTTCGGTGACGAACGACATGACGGTCAGTCTGGGCCGGGCCGCCGACATCCGCGACCCCTGTTCAGGCGTCGGCTACTCCCCGCTCGGGTGCGCCCCGGCCGCGTCGATGATCCAGGCGTTCGCGAACGCCCGCTCGCGCCAGGCCGCGTACCGACCCGAGACGCCCCCGTGGCCCGCCGCCATCTCGATCTTGAGGAGCGGGTCGGCGCCCACCTCGCGGAGGCGCGCGACCCACTTCGCGGGTTCGACGTAGAGCACGCGCGTGTCGTTCAGCGACGTGATCGCGAGGATCCGCGGGTAGCCCACGGCGTGCACGTTCTCGACGGGCGAGTACGACTTCATGTAGGCGTACACCTCGGGGTCGTCGAGCGGGTTGCCCCACTCGTCCCACTCGATGACGGTCAGCGGGAGCGACGGGTCGAGGATCGAGGTCAGCGGGTCGACGAACGGCACCTCGGCGACGATCCCCGCGAAGAGTCGTGGCGCGAGGTTCGCGACCGCGCCCATGAGCAGGCCGCCGGCCGACCCGCCCTGCGCGACGAGGTGGTCGGGCGTGGTGACGTCGCGGTCGATGAGGTGCTCGGCCGCGGCGATGAAGTCGGTGAAGGTGTGCTTCTTGTGCAGCTTCTTGCCGTGCTCGTACCAGAGCCGGCCCATCTCGCCGCCGCCGCGCACGTGCGCGATCGCGAACACCATGCCGCGGTCGAGGAGCGAGAGCCGCGGGATCCCGAAGGCGGGGTCGATCGCGTGCTCGTACGAGCCGTAGCCGTAGAGGAGCGTCGGCGCCGGCTCGCCGAGCGTGACGAGGTCGTGCCGGTAGACGAGCGAGATCGGCACCTTCGTGCCATCCGGCGCCGTCGCCCATTCGCGCTTCTGGGCGTATCGCTCGGGGTGGTAGTCGCCGAGCACGGGCTGCTGCTTGCGCACCGTGCGGGTGCCGGATGCCACGTCGACGTCGATCACCATCGACGGCGTCACGAAGCTCCCGTAGCCGATCCGCAGCGACGGCTGGGCCCAGTCGGGGTTCGCGCCGACGCCGGCGCTGGAGAGCTCCTCGTCGAAGGCGAGCTCGTGGAGCGTGTCGTCGGGCGTCGCGTCGGCGGGGATGCCCTGCGGCGGCACCTTCGCGATCGCCACGCGCGGAAGCCCCTCTCGCCGGTACTCGAGCGCGACGAAGTCGCGGAAGCCGTGGGCCGCCTCGATCCGGATCCGCGGGTCGTGGGGGAGCAGCACCCGCCGGTCGCCCTGCGGGTCGTCGGCCGCGACGCTCACGAGTTCGAAGTTCACCGCGTCGCCCTCGTTGTGGATGACGAGGAGCCGGTCCCTGCCGCCCGCGACGACGTGCTCGACGTCGTACTCGACGCCGTCCCGGCGGGGCCAGACGACGCGGAACTCCCCGGTCGGGTCGTCGGCGTCGAGCAGCCACGACTCGCTCGTGACGTGCGAGCCGGCCTCGAGCACGAGGTAGCGGCGGCTGCGGGTGAGGCCGATGCCGAGCCAGAAGCGCTCGTCGGGCTCGTGGAAGACCTTCGCGTCGGCCGATGCGGGCGTGCCGACCTCGTGCCGCCAGACCGTGTCGGGCCGCCACGCGTCGTCGACGGTCGTGTAGAAGACGTAGCGCCCGCTCTGGTCGAACAGCGCGCCGGCGGCGGTGCCGGGGATCTCGTCGTCGAACTCGCGACCCGAGCCGCTGAGGTCGCGCAGGCGGATCGTGTACCGCTCGTCGCCCTCGACGTCGACGCCGTAGAGCAGCGTCGAGCCGTCGGCGGTCACGTCGAAGCTGCCGAGCGAGAAGAACTCGTGGCCCTCGGCCTCGACGTTGTCGTCGAGCAGCACCTGCTCGCCGGGCAGCGGCGAGCCGTCCTCGGGGATGGCGGGCGGTTCCCAGTCGTCGGCCGCTCGCGCCGGCACGCGGCAGTGGATGCCGTACTGCAGCCCCTCGACCGTGCGCGAGTAGTACCACCAGTCGCCCTCGCGGGTGGGGACGCTGAGGTCGGTCTCCTTGGTGCGGTCCTTGATCTCCTCGAACACCTGCTCCTGGAGGAGGGCGAGGTGCCGGGTCCTCGCCTTCGTGTAGGCGTTCTCCTCCTCCAGGTGGGCGATGACCGCCGGGTCGTCCTTGTCGCGCAACCACTCGTAGTGGTCGATCACCACGTCTCCGTGGTGGGTGCGTTCGGTCGGTCGCTTCTCGGTCAGCGGAGGAGTCAGCACGGGGTCAACGGTACGCCGCCTCGACGACCGCCCGCACGCGGGCGAGCGCGTCCGCGAGCCGGGAGTCGGGCGGCGACGCGTAGCCGAGCACGATCCCGGACGGGCCCTCGCCCGGCACGGCCGAGTACTCGGCGAGCGGCGCGACGAGGATCCCGTCGTCGGCGAGCCGGGCGACGACGCGCGTCGAGACCTCGGGCGTCGACAGGCCGACGACGGCGTGCAGGCCGCCGTCGAGCCCGGAGAGCGGGGCGCCGTCGATGCCGTCGAGCGCCTCGATGACGAGGCTTCGGCGGTGCGCGTAGTCGCGCTTGGCCGCGGCGATGTGCCGCCG
>NZ_SDPL01000421.1 GCF_004135055.1 Agromyces binzhouensis
CTACCTGCGGACGATGGCGGCGGGCCTGCGCGAGGCGAGGGGCTGGCCGCCGGCCGTCGTCGGGAGGTACCTCGCGGCGCTCACGGGCGCGCACCCGAGGTGGACGCCGTCGGCGATCGCCGACCTCGCGCGCGTCGCGGCCTGAAGCTCAGCCCCGCCCCGTGAACTGCGGCGTGCGCTTCTCCTGGAACGCCGCGAAGCCCTCGCGGTAGTCGTCGGTGTCGCAGAGCGCGGCCTGCGCGCGGTTCTCGTCGGACATCGACGCCCAGAGCCCGTGGCGGTGGTCGCGCAGGTCGGCGACGAGCCGCTTCGACGCGATGAACGCCTGGGTCGGGCCGGAGGCCGCCTCGTGCGCCGCGGCACGCGTCGCCTCGAGCACCTCGTCGGCCGGGAACACCTGCGAGAAGAGGCCCGCGGCGACCGCCTCGGCGCCCGACATCAGGCGACCCGTGACGATCAGGTCCATCGTCCGGTGCGCGCCGAGGCGCTCGACGAAGAGCGCGTGGCCGCCCGAGTCGAGGGTCGCGCCGAGGTTCTTGAACGGCGAGCCGATCTTCGCGGTGTCGGCGACGTACACGATGTCGCTGGCGATGAGCAGGCCGAGGCCGACGCCGAGGCACGCCCCGTGCGCGACCGCGAACGTGGGGGCCGGGAACCGGGACATCCGCTTCAGCAGCGGCTCGACCCGGCCGCCGAGGTAGCCCTGCACGTCGTCGTCGCGGGGGTCGACGCCCGCGATGTCGCGCCCGGCGCAGAACGCCCGGCCCTCGCCGCGGAGCACGAGCGCGCGCACGCCCGTGAACTCGGCCTGGTCGTAGGCCTCGCCGAGCTCGGCGAGCGCGGCCTCGCCGAGCGCGTTGAGCTTCGCGGGGGCGTTCAGGGTGATCTCGGCGACGCCGTCGCGGATCTCGAGCTCGATCATCGCGTTCCTCTCATCGTCCTCACACGTCGTAGTCGACCACGACGCGGTCGGACGTGGCGTGCGACTGGCAGGTGAGCACGTACCCGCGCTCGAGCTCCTCGGGTTCGAGGGCGTAGTTCTCGGTCATGTTCACGCTGCCGTCGACGACCCGCGCGCGGCAGGTCCCGCACACGCCGCCCGCGCAGGCGAACGGCACGTCGGAGCGCACGCGGAGCGCCGCGTTGAGGATCGACTCGTTGGCGCTGACCGGGCTGTCGACGCTCGACGAGAGCCCGTCGAGCGTGAACTCGATCGCCACGGTCGGCTCGCCGCGCTCGACGGTGACGGGTCGGCCGTGCCGCGGCTCGGTCGCCCGGTCGGCGTCGGTCGTGAACAGCTCGTACCGGACCCGGCCGGCGGGCACGTTGCGGGCCTCGAGCGTGTCCCGTGCGAGCTGCACGAGTTCGAACGGCCCGCACAGGAACCACTCGTCGACCGTCGACGGCGGGATGAGCGCGTCGAGCATGCGCTCGAGCTTCTCGGCGTCGATGCGGCCCGAGAGCAGCGGGGCGGTGCGCTGCTCGCGCGAGAGCACGTGGTGCAGGGCGAGCCGGGAGGGGTAGCGGTCCTTCAGCTCGGCGAGCTCCTCGAGGAACATCACGTCGCGCGTCGACCGGTTCGTGTACACGAGCGTGAAGCGCGCGTCGTCGGAGCGGGCGAGCACGGTGTGCGCGAGCGCCATGAGCGGCGTGATGCCCGAACCGGCCGCGATGCCGACGACGTGCTTGCCGTCGAGCGAGTCGAGCCCCGAGGTGAACGTGCCCTGGGGGCTCATCACGTCGATGCGATCCCCCGCGGCGA
Organism: Agromyces binzhouensis; assembly: GCF_004135055.1. Classification (GTDB taxonomy): domain Bacteria; phylum Actinomycetota; class Actinomycetes; order Actinomycetales; family Microbacteriaceae; genus Agromyces; species Agromyces binzhouensis. The sequence continues at coordinate 1,763 of NZ_SDPL01000421.1, forward strand.
GCTCGGTGTTCGCCCACGTGGAGAATCGCCCGCCGAGGTCGCGCTTGATCGCGACCGAGACGCTGCCCCGCACGGGCGGCCGGCAGATCGAGTACGACCGGCGGAGCTCGTGCCCGTCGAAGTCGCGCCGCAGCGCGACGTACTGGCCGGGCAGGTAGGCGTAGTCGTCGGCGAGCTCGTCGGGCACCGCGAAGGTCACCTCGACCGAGTCGTCGGTCAGCGACCGCACCTCGGCGACCTCGAGCGAGTGGAAGCGGGCGCGCCGGCGCTTCGGCGCGGTGTCGCCGCCGACCGCGCTCGCGAGGAACGCGTCGGCGATCGCGGCATCCGTCGCGAGCGAGCCGGACACGGCGGGCGGGGCTCCCGTGGAGCCCAGGTTGATCGCGGCCATCAGAGCACCTTGAAGTAGTCGAAGGGCTCGAGGCAGTCACGGCACTCGTAGAGGGCCTTGCACGACGTCGAGCCGAAGCGGGCGAGTTCGCGGGTGTTGAGGGAGTCGCAGCGCGGGCACTTGACCGCCAGCTGCAGGCGGATCGGCCCGGCGTCGCGGACGGGCGCGTTCCCGCTCGGCGCCTGGATGCCGTACTTCCGGAGCTTGTCCTTGCCGGCCTCGCTCATCCAGTCGGTGGTCCACGCGGGCGCGAGCACCATGCGCACGTCGACCTCGTCGTAGCCGGCGTGCGTGAGCGCGAGCACGACGTCGTCGCGCATGGCGTCCATCGCGGGGCATCCGCTGTACGTGGGCGTGAGCTCGACGTGGACGGCGCCGTCGTCGTCGACGGCGACCGAGCGGAGCACGCCCAGGTCCTCGATCGTGAGCACGGGCACCTCGGGGTCGGTCACCGTCGCGGCGACGTCCCACGCGGCGCGTGCGGCGGGGTCGCTCGGCACGGGTCGGGCGACGGATGCCGCGGCATCCGCCTCCACGCCCGCGCCGGGC
>NZ_SDPL01000422.1 GCF_004135055.1 Agromyces binzhouensis
CCGGCGACCACGAGCGCCTCGCCGGCCGGAACGCGCACGTCGAGGTCGACGAGGCGGGGCTCGTGCCGCACCGCGACGCCCTCGCCGACGATCGCGAACGCGTCGCCCGGCTCCGGCCAGTCGGCCAGCTCGTCCTCGCGCGCGAGCCCTTCGCCCTCGACGTCGAAGCGCGGGAGCACCCGATCGAGCCCGGCGGGGAACCACCACGCATGCCGGCCGAACCAGGCGAGGACCGCGGGCGTCAGCGTCATCCGCACGATGAACGCGTCGATCGCGACGCCGGTCGCGAGCCCGAAGGCGATCGGCTGCATCGACGCCTCGCCGTTCAGGATGAAGCCGCTGAACACCGTGAACATGATGATCCCGGCGGCCGTGACCACGCGTGCCGAGGCGTGGAACCCGCGCTCGATGGCGGGCCGCGGCTCGCCGTGCTTCAGGTAGTCCTCGCGCATCCGGCTGACGAGGAACACCTCGTAGTCCATCGCGAGCCCGAAGAGCACGCCCATCACGATGATCGGCATGAAGCTCGTCACCGACCCGACCGACTCGACGTTCAGCGGTCCGGCGAGGACTCCGTCGACGAACACCAGGCTCGTGAGGCCGAAGGCGGCGCCGATGGAGAGCACGTACCCGAGCGCCGCGGTGATCGGCACGACGATCGAGCGGAACACCATGGCGAGCAGGACGAGCGAGAGCCCGACGACGAGCAGCCCGAACGGCAGCAGCGCGCCGCCGAGGCGCTCCGAGATGTCGACGCCGAGCGCCGTGTAGCCCGTCACCGAGAGGTCGACCGCGTAGTCCTCGAGGAACGCGTCGTGCATGGCACGCAACCGGTGCACGAGCTGCTCGGTCTGCTCGGAGTCCGGGGCGCCGTCGGGGATCACCTGGATCACGGCGGTGTCGCCCGTCTCGTTCGGCGTCGCGAGCGGCACGGCCGCGACGCCCTGCACGTCGGCGACCTCGGCGGCGATGTCGTCGACGAGGTCGACGGGATCGGTGCTCTGGATGACGGAGCCCGTGAGGATGAGCGGACCGTTGGCGCCGGCGCCGAAGTGCTCGGCGATGAGGTCGTAGGTGACCCGCCCGGGGGCGCCCTCGGGAAGCGAACCCGAGTCGGGGAGGGCCAGGCGCAGGTTGACCGCGGGCATCGCGGCGAGGGCGAGGACTGCGGTGATGAGCACGACCGTCACCGGGGGCCAGCGGATGGCGCCGCGCACCCAGTACCCGAAGAACCCGCCGGGCCTGGCGTCCGCCGCGGCATCCGCCTCGCCCGTCGCGGTGGGCTGGGCCTCGGCATCCGCCTCGCCCGTCCCGGTCTGCTCGGCGTCGTGGTCCTCCGGTTCCTCCGGTGCCGTCGATTCCTTCGTCTCCTGCGCGGGTGCCTCGTGCCCCGGCCGGTACCGCTTCGGCACGACGTGCCACCCCGCGAACGACAGCAGCGCCGGCGTGAGGGTCAACGCGACGAGCGCGGCCGTCGCGACGGCGAGCGCCGCCGAGAGCCCGGTGACGGTGAGGAACGGGATGCGCGCGACGGAGAGCCCGAGCAGCGCGATGATCACTGTCGTCGCCGCGAACATGACCGCGGAGCCGGCGGTCGCGACCGCGCGCGGTGCGGACTCGGCGGGCGGCATCCCGCGCTTCACCTGGTCCTGGTGGCGGGAGACGATGAAGAGGGAGTAGTCGACCCCGACCGCGAGTCCGAGCATCACCGCGAGGAGCGGCGCGGTCGAGGTGATGGTGAGCCAGCGCGTCGCGGTGAGGACGACGGCGACCGAGGCGCCCACGCCGACGAGCGCGGTCGTGATCGGCATGCCCGCGGCGACGAGGGAGCCGAACGTCACGATCAGGACGACGAGCGCGATGAGGATGCTCGTGAGCTCGCTGAGGCCGATCCCGGGGTTCACCTGCGAGTACAGGGAGCCGCCGACGGCCACCTGCGACCCGTCGGGGAGGTCCCCCTGGAGCGTCGCGCCCTCGGACTGCAGTGCGTCCGACGTCGAGGGCAGCACGTCGACGGCGCCGACCGAGAGCTGGATCGTGACGAGGACGGCCGACGCGTCCGACGCGATGTCGGCAGACGACCCGCCGTCGTACGGCGAGCTCACGCCGGAGACCTGGGGGATCGCCTCGATGGCGGTGATCGCGTCCTCGACCGCCGACTCGAAGTCGTCGTCGGTGACGTCGCCGCCGTCGGGGGCGACGGCGATGAGCTGCGCCGAGGTGCCGGAGAACTGGGGGAAGGTGCGCGCGAGGGCGTCGAGCGCGTCCTGGGATTCGGTTCCGGGGAACGCGTAGGTGTTGTTCGTCCCGGTGCCGACGAGCCCGGCGATCGTGAAGAGCACGGCGAGGATGCCGACCCAGACGAGCACGACGAGGATGCGGGCGCGGTAGGCCCATCGTCCGAGCGCGTGCAGAGCCGAGGACACGTCTCTCACTCCCCCCGAAGTGGAGTTGAATGACCCTCAACCTAGGGCGCGGCGCGGGGGGACCGCAACGATGCCGCGCGGCGCCGGGTCGGTCGGACCCGCGTCGAGCAGGTAGGGTGGCACGTCGGCTCGCGACATCCGAGCCCACCCACGGCCATCGCGGCCGCGCGCGACGGGGCGCTCGTACGACACCCATCCGGCTCGAACGAGCCCCGCCGATCGGAGACCCACATGCCGGCGCCTGCGCGACCCCCCGCCGACCCCGCCCCCGAG
>NZ_SDPL01000423.1 GCF_004135055.1 Agromyces binzhouensis
CAGGCCGGCTCCCCCCTTCTCGGGCGGCTCCGCGGCCGGCGCCCGTGCGAGCGCGCCGGGCGGCGATGCGGCAGACTCGGACGGATGACCGCCACCCTGCTCGACGCCGCCCCGCGCCCGTACGACGCCGACGCGATGTACGACGCGTTCGTCGACTGGGCCGAGGGCCGCGGCTTCTCGCTCTACCCCGCGCAGGACGAGGCCGTCATCGAGCTCGTCTCGGGTGCGAACGTGATCCTCTCGACGCCCACGGGCACGGGCAAGTCGCTCGTCGCCGTGGCGGCGCACGCGGCATCCGTCGCCCGCACCGCCGCTGACCGCGATGCGGGCCGGCCGTGGGGCCGCACGTACTACACCGCGCCGATCAAGGCGCTCGTGAGCGAGAAGTTCTTCCAGCTCGTCGACATCTTCGGCGCCGCGAACGTCGGCATGGTCACCGGCGACAGCTCGGTCAACGCCGAGGCGCCGATCATCTGCTGCACGGCCGAGATCCTCGCGAACCTCGCGCTCCGCCAGGGGGCGGATGCCGCGGTCGACCAGGTCGTGATGGACGAGTTCCACTACTACGGCGACCCCGACCGCGGATGGGCGTGGCAGGTGCCGCTCATCACGCTGCCCCATGCGCAGTTCGTGCTCATGTCGGCGACGCTCGGCGACGTGACCGCGATCGCCGACGACCTCTCGCGCCGCACCGGCCGCGACACCGCGCGCGTGACGGGCGTCGAGCGACCCGTGCCGCTGCACTTCTCGTACGCGAAGACGCCCGTGCAGGAGACCGTCGAGGAGCTCCTCGAGACGAGGCAGGCGCCGGTGTACATCGTGCACTTCTCGCAGGCCGCCGCGATGGAACGCGCGCAGGCGCTCTCGTCGATCCGGGTCGTCACGCGCGAGCAGCGCGACGAGATCGCCGAAGCGATCGGTGGGTTCCGCTTCACGACCGGGTTCGGCAAGATCCTGTCGCGCCTGGTGCGGGCCGGCATCGGCGTGCACCACGCGGGCATGCTGCCGCGCTACCGGCGCCTCGTCGAGACGCTCGCCCAGCGCGGCCTGCTGCGCGTGATCTGCGGCACCGACACCCTCGGCGTCGGCATCAACGTGCCGATCCGCTCGGTGCTCATCACCGCGCTGTCGAAGTACGACGGGCAGCGGATGCGGCAGCTCTCGGCGCGCGAGTTCCACCAGGTCGCGGGGCGGGCGGGCCGCGCCGGCTACGACACCGCCGGCACCGTCGTCGTGCTCGCTCCCGACCACGAGATCGAGAACGAGACCGCGATCCGCAAGGCGGGAGACGACCCGAAGAAGCTGAAGAAGATCGTCCGCAAGAAGCCGCAGGCGGGGTTCGTCACCTGGGGCGAGGGTTCGTTCGAGCGCCTCGTCGACGCGGAGCCCGAGCCGCTCGTGCCGCAGCTGTCGCTCAGCGCGGCGATGCTGATCAACGTGATCGGCCGCGGCGGCGACGTGGCCGGCGCCATCCGCTCGCTCGTCTTCGACAACCACGAGCCGCGCGCGCGGCAGTTCGAGCTCGCGCGTCGCGCGCTCGGCATCCTGCGCACGCTCCGCGACGCGGAGGTCGTGCACATCGTCCCCGCCATCGAGGCCGGGCGGACGTTCGGCGTCGACCTGCGGCTCACGGTCGACCTGCAGCCGAACTTCGCGCTGAACCAGCCGCTGTCGCCCTTCGCGCTCGCCGCGATCGAGCTGCTCGACCCGACCACGAGCGAGCAGGGCACCGGCCACTACTCGCTCGACGTGGTCTCGATCATCGAGTCGACCCTCGACGACCCGCGCCCGATCCTCTCGCAGCAGCAGTACAAGGCGCGCGGCGAGGCGGTCGCCGCGATGAAGGCCGACGGCATCGAGTACGACGAGCGGATGGCGCTGCTCGAGGAGGTCACCTGGCCGAAGCCGCTCGACGAACTGCTCGCCCACGCGTTCGAGGTGTTCGCCTCGAGCCAGCCGTGGGTGCGCGACTTCGAGCTCAGCCCGAAGTCCGTCGTGCGCGACATGTTCGAGCGGAGCATGTCGTTCGGCGAGTACGTCTCGCACTACCAGCTGCAGCGCAGCGAGGGGCTCGTGCTGCGCTACCTCTCCGACGCGTTCCGCGCGATCCGGCAGACCGTGCCCGACGAGCACAAGGACGAGGAGCTGCTCGACCTCATCGAGTGGCTCGGCGAGCTCGTCCGCCAGGTCGACTCCAGCCTCGTCGACGAGTGGTCCGAACTGGTCGACCCGACCGCGCACCTGCCCGAGGACGAGGCGCCGGTCGTGCCGCCCGCGCCGCCGTCGGTCGTCACCAACCGCCGCGCGTTCACGGTGCTCGTGCGCAACGAGCTGTTCCGCCGCGTGCAGCTCGCGGCGCTGCAGCGCGACGACGAACTCGCCGAGCTCGACCCCGACGTCGACTGGCCGGACGCGCTCGACCGGTACTACGACGAGCACGACGGCATCCTCACGGGCGGGCCCGCGCGCTCGCCGCGGCTGGTCACGATCGACGACACGGATGCCGCGGCCGGCACCTGGCGCGTCGAGCAGGTGATCGACGACCCCGCGGGCCACCACGACTGGCGGATCCGCGGCGAGGTCGACCTCGAGGCGTCCGCCGAGGAGGGCACTGCGGTCGTGCGGATCGCGGAGGTCGTCCGCACGTCCGCCGAGGAGGGCACTGCGGTCGTGCGGATCGCGGAGGTCGTCCG
>NZ_SDPL01000424.1 GCF_004135055.1 Agromyces binzhouensis
GCGGCCCGGACTGCGGCCCGGCGGCCGCGGGAGGGCGCCCGGGACCGGCGCGCCCGGACCACGGACGGCGGGGCTACGCCTTGAGCGTCCAGGCCTTCCGGCGGACGAGCACGTGACCTCGGCGCGAACTCAGGCGCGTCCACGGGCCGGTCTCGAACAGCGAGGTCGGGTCCTCGCCGAGGAAGCCGAGGGTGAACGCCGCGAACGCCGCACCCGCCGGGACGTACTCGAGCCCGTCGATGCCCCGGCCCCACACCTCTGAGCGCACGCGCTGCACGAGCTGCTCGCCGGTCCCGTCGGGGATCGTGGCCGCGACCTCGTCGATGCCCTCGCGGGCCGCGCGCTCGAGCGTCGCGGCATCCGTCTCGCCGAGTGGTCGCCAGCCGCCCCGCGGGGGCGAGATGCCCGCCCAGGTGACGGTGTTGACCTCGGGCGGCCGGGTCATGGTGACCGGACGCGACTCGTCGTCCTCGCCGATCTCGCCTCGCGCCCGGACGATCCGATCGACCACGGAGCGCATCGGCACGACCACGTCGAAGTCGTCCGTCTCGAAGAGCTGGAAGGTCCGGAGCCCGAGCACGGTGGGGCTCTCGTCGAGGATGCCGCGCGGGTACAGGATCGCGGTGTACACGGCCAGGATGCCGTTCGCCGCGACGAGGCGCACCGAACCGTCCTCGACGCGCGACGCGCGTTGCAGGTAGGTGTGCAGATCGCCGAGCGACAGGCTGTCGGCAAGCGTGAATTGCTGGACCATGGCCTGTCTAGACTACCGAGAGAGCGCCGCGGCCCCGCCCGTCGCGCGCCCGCCGGTCCGCGGAGCGACGGTCGAACGATCCAGACGGAGGAACGATGAGCAGTTCGATCGAGGGGCTGTTGAGTGCCCTGCGACTCACCGACACCGGAGCACGGACCGACGAGGACATCTTCACGGGGCCGTCGCAGTGGATGCCGCGCGGCCGCGTCTTCGGCGGCCAGGTGCTGGCCCAGTCGATCATCGCCGCGAGCAACACGGTGCCCGACGACCGCCCGATCCACTCGATGCACGGGTACTTCCTCCGGCCCGGCGACGTGGAGCACCCGATCACGTTCTCCGTGGACCGCATCCACGACGGCCGGTCGTTCTCGACGCGGCGCACGCAGGCGTTCCAGCACGGCCAGCCGATCCTGTCGCTCATCGCATCGTTCCAGACCCGCGACGAGGGCTTCGAGCACCAGATCGAGATGCCCCACGACCTCCCCGACCCCGAGACGCTGCCGTCGACCGCCGACGTGCTCGGGAAGCTCGACCACGACGTCGCGCGGTACTGGTCGAGCGAGCGGGCCTTCGACGTGCGGCACATCCCGTCGCCGGTCTACCTGACCGTCGAGGGCGAGCGGATGCCGCACCAGGTGGTCTGGATGAAGGCGTTCGGTCGCCTGCCCGACGACGTCCGCCAGCACCGCGCCGCGCTCGCCTACGCCAGCGACTACTCGATCCTCGAGCCGGTGCTCCGAGCGCACGGCATCGCGTGGGCCACTCCCGGCCTGAAGATCGCGAGCCTCGACCACGCCATGTGGTGGCACCGTGACGCCCGCGTCGACGAGTGGCTGCTGTTCACGATGGACTCGCCGTCGGCGAGCGGCGGGCGTGGTCTCTCGCTCGGCCGGATCTACACGCGCGACGGCAGGCTCGTCGCGAGCGTGGCGCAGGAGGGCATGGTCCGCGTGCCCGATCCGGCCGCGCTCGCCTGATCGGGCCGCGACGCATTCCCTGAACGATCGCGGCGAATGCGCCATCCGCCGTGCGATGTGCCGCAGAATGGCACCACCGCCGCGCCCCGCGGCCCGTCGAGGGAGGCAGCACATGGACGACGCCCGTGAACTCTCGCGCCGCACGGCGCTCGCGCTGGGTGGGAGCGGGGCGCTCGGGGGCGCCCTGATCCTCGCCGGATGCGCCCCCGCGGAGGAACCGGCCGGCACCGGCGCCCCGTCGGGGACGGGCACCGACGGGGGGGGCGAGGACCCGACCCCGACGGCTGCCGCAGGGGAAGACGTCGCGGCCCTCGCCGACATCCCCGTCGGCGGAAGCATCAGCGCCACGATCGGCGGCGAGCCGGTGCTGCTCTCGCAGCCGGCCGCGGGCGAGGTCGTCGCCTTCAGCGCGATCTGCACGCACCAGGGATGCACGGTCGCGCCCGAAGGTGCGGCGTGGATCTGTCCGTGTCACGGCTCGACCTTCGACCCCGCGACCGGCGACGTCGAACAGGGCCCGGCGCTCGAGCCGCTGCCCTCGGTGCCGGTCAGCGTCGACGGGGACCGCGTGATCGCCGGATGAGCGAGCTGTTCGACTTCCAGGTCGCCGGCCTGCCGATGCACGTGCTGCTCGTGCACGTGGTCGTGGTCGGCGTGCCGCTGCTCGCGCTCCTCCTCGTCGTGCTGGCGGCCTGGCCGGCCGCGCGGCGGGTGCTCTGGATCCCGGCGCTCATCGGTGCCGTGGTGCTGCTCGGCCTGACCTGGCTCACCGTCGAGGCCGGAGAGTGGCTCGTCGAGCGAGTGCCCGAGACGCCGCTCATCGAGGAGCACGCCGACCAGGGCGACGACATCCTGCCGTGGGTGTTCGCACTCGTCGCGGTGGCCGTCCTCATCGGCGCGCTCGCCGTCGTCGAGCGCCGCGCCGCGCACCGCGCCACCGACGCCGAGGTGGCCGCCGCGCG
>NZ_SDPL01000425.1 GCF_004135055.1 Agromyces binzhouensis
GCCCGGCCCGGGCGTGCACGGCCTCGCCGGCTGGCACGCGGCCGCGAGCGCGCTGCGTCACGAGTTCGGGCTCGGGATGCCGCGGCTCGCGCCGTGACGGCCATCGCGTCGGCGTACGGAGGTACCTGCGCTTCGATTGACAGTGGCGGCCCGTAGCGTGGCGATGACGACGGGACCGCACGGAGGAGTTGTGCATGGCGAGTGGCGTTTCGCAGGGTGCCCCCGGGGAATTCCGACATCCCGACCCGCTGATTAAAAGTCAGCTGCTCTGCCTCTGAGCTACGGGGGCGAGGTGACGCATTGAAGCGCTGCGCCAGTTGCAAGCAGTCTAGGCCACACGATGATTTCAACCGTCGATCGCAGTCGCGTGACGGGCTCCAGCCGACCTGTCGAGAGTGCAACCGTGCCTCGGCTCGGGCCTACTACGCCCGGAATCGAGAAGCCCATGTTCGTCGCATCGTCGCCGCGAAGGGAGAGCGTCGCCGTCGCGGATTGGAGCTCGTCGGGGCGTACCTGCTCATGCACCCCTGCGTCGATTGCGGCGAGTCGGACGTTCGCGTGCTCGATTTCGACCACCGCGAAGCCTCGGACAAGGGGAACGAGGTCATGCGGCTCGCGCAAGACGGACATGGGCTGGAACGTATTCGGGCCGAGATCGCGAAGTGTGATGTGCGTTGCCGCAACTGTCACGCGAGGATCACCTACCTCCGCCAAGGCGGGACGTGGCGCGATCTGCTATTCCGGAGCTCGTCGATGCTTCAGGATGTCGAGTCCGCACCAGACTGAACTGCCGGCAGCGACGATTCCGCCGACCGCGGAACGCCCGCCCGACCGTGGGCGGTTCCCGGCCGGCGGGGGTATCGTGTCCGCGATGACCGCAGACTTCCACCGCCCCACGCGGTTCCCGCCGCGCATGTTCGAGGGGTACCTGGGCGCCGAGGACCCGGCGTACGTGAGCCGTGTCGCGCACGACACCGCCGCAGCGGTGCTCTCGCGCGTGCGCGAGGACCCAGACCCCGAGGTGGTCGCCCGCCTCGTGTCGTACACCGACGAGCACGGCATCGATGCGATCGCCGAGCTGTGGTCGCAGGCGTCGCCGAAGAGCCTGCCGGGCGCGCTCTGGCGCATCTACCTGCTGCGCACGATGATCCGGCAGGATGCGCAGGGGGTCAGCCTCGCGTTCCAGCGCGGCACCGAGGTCTCTCGCACGATCGACCAGGTCGTCGCGGGCGCGCCCACCCCGGCCGGCCCGGCGGAGGTGCGCGAGCTCGCCGACACGATCCTGCGCGGCGTGTTCTCGGGCGACTTCGCCGCTGCGCTCGAGCGCGCCACGGCGTTCTGCCGGGTCGCCTCGGCCGGTTTCGCGAGCCTCGCCGACGATGCGGATGCCGCGGACGCCGCGCATCCCGACCGGCCGGGAATCCTCACCCAACGCGCGCTGCGGCTCTCCTCGCTCGCCGAGGAGCTCGCGGCGTGCGCGCGCCTCTGGCGTCACGACAGCCTCGACTGATCGCCCGGGACGCCGCCGGGAATAGACCCCCGGTCGACCTCGTTTAGACTGTTCGTGGCCGGTCGCAGTAACCCCGGGCTCCAATATTCGCCGCTTCGAGCGGCCTCGCGCCGAGAGGCGTTCTGCGGCCGGCCATCTTCCTGCCCGCCGGTTCGCGTGCCGACGAACGGCGCGTCGACGACGGGCTCCGGCATGTCGGCCACGCGCTCGGCGTAGCATCGAGGAATGGCCGACACCGTCTCGTTCCTCGTCGACCCGCTGCCCGTCGATGCGTCACCGGAGTTCTTCGAGGCGTCCTTCCGCGAGATCGAGCCGGGATCCGGTGCGCTCGCCGTGAACGACCTGGCGCCGCACCGCGGCGACGGCGTCTTCGAGACGCTCGCGATCGTCGACGGGCACGTGCAGGAGGTCGGGCCGCACCTCGCCCGCCTGGCGAACTCGGCGCGCCTCACCGAACTCCCCGAGCCGAACCTCGAGCAGTGGTCGCTCGTCATCCGCCGCGCTGCCGAGCGGGTCCCGAACGAGGGCGAGTTCGCCCTCAAGATCGCGCTCAGCCGCGGGGTCGACCCGGGCACCACGCCGACGGGGTGGGTGCACGTCACGCCCGGCGCCGAGTTCCAGGCTGCGCGGGAGCGCGGCATCCGCGTCGTCAGCCTCGACCGCGGCGTGTCGCGCGGCGCGGGGGATCGGGCACCCTGGCTGCTGCTCGGCGCGAAGACGCTGAGCTACGCGGCGAACATGGCGGCGATCCGCGAGGCCAAGCGCCGCGGAGCCGACGACGGCCTGTTCACCTCGTCCGACGGCTTCGTGCTCGAAGGGCCCACGTCGAGCGTGATCGCGCGGCTCGGCGACGAGTTCGTCACGCCGCCGCCCGCCTCCGGCATCCTGCACGGCACGACCCAGCGCAGCATCTTCGCGTACCTCGAGGGGCGCGGCCGCAGGGTCGCCTACCGCGACCTCACGCTCGACGAGCTCAGGCGAGCGGATGCCGCGTGGCTGGTGTCGAGCGTGCGCATGGCCGCGCCGATCGTCGAGCTCGACGGAGCGCCGCTCGCCGTCGACCTCGACGAGACCGCCGCGCTGAACGCGTACCTGCTGAGCCCGCGCGACTGACGATCGAGCGACCGCCGTGCGACCGGCGATCGCCCGCCGCCCGCCGCCCGCCGACCGCGG
>NZ_SDPL01000426.1 GCF_004135055.1 Agromyces binzhouensis
GGGCCGCGCACGCCGCGGCCGCTCCGGCAGCACCCCGCGTTGATCGCGCTGGCGTTCCTCGCCCCCGCGCTCGTCGCGCTCGTCGTGCTCCGGCTCGCGCCCGCCGCCGTCGCGCTGTGGGACAGCCTGTTCCGCACCAGCCTCCTGGGCGGCACGCAGTTCGTCGGCGTGGGCAACTACCTCGACCTCGCGACGAACCCCGACTTCCAGAACGCGGTCGGCGTCACGCTGCTCTTCACCATCCTGATCAACCCGCTCCAGGTCGCCACGGCGTTCCTGCTCGCGGTGCTGTACACCAGACGCGCAGCGGGATCGAGGCTCTGGCGCTCGCTCGTGATCCTGCCGATCGCGGTGCCGCCGGCGGTCTCAGCCGTGATCTGGAGCGTGATCTACCGCCCCGACGGCCTGGCGAACGCGTTCCTCGACCTGTTCGGCATCCCGGCCCAGCCCTTCCTCACCTCGCCGCAGCAGTCGCTCGCATCGATCATGGTGCTGCTGTCGTGGATCGGCGTCGGCTACTGGATGATGTTCCTCATCGCGGGGATCAACGACATCCCGAGCTCGTACTACGAGGCCGCATCGCTCGACGGGGCATCCGGATGGCGCCAGCTGTGGACGATCACGTTCCCGCTCGTGCGGCGCCCGCTCGCCTTCGTCCTCGTGGCCGACACCGTCTCGAACCTCCTCGTCTTCGCTCCGGTCCAGATCCTCACCAAGGGCGGACCCGAGGGTTCGACGAACCTGCTCATGTACGACATCTTCACCCGGGCCTACACGCTCGGCGACCTGAACACCGCGCAGGCGGAGGTCGTCATCCTCGTGCTCATCACGATCGCGATCGTGGCCGTGCAGTTCCGCCTGCTGAAGTCGGAGGACTGACCGTGGTCATGCAACTCGCCGGGACCCGCCGCACTCCGCGCCGCTGGGTCATGCGCGCCTTCACCGCGTTCGCCGCCGCCGTCGTCGGGCTCGCGTTCCTCATCCCGATGTGGTGGTCGTTCGTGAACTCGCTGCGGCCGGGGGATGAGACCTTCAGCTACCTGAACCCGCTGACCTGGCAGACGTTCTTCACGCTGACACCGACCTTCGAGAACTACGCGGCGCTCTTCGACACCGACCTGGCCCGTGCGATCGGCAACTCGCTGTTCATCAGCCTCGTGACGGTCGTCGTCGGGCTCGCGATCTGCGCGACGGCGGCGTTCGGGCTCGCGGCGTTCCGCTTCCGCGGCCGGGGCCTCATGTTCTCGGTGATCATCCTGTCGTTCCTCATCCCGTTCGACGCGATCGCCATTCCGCTGGCCGACATGTTCCGCGACTGGAACCTGCAGAACACGTTCTTCGGCCTGATCCTGCCGGGCCTCGGAAACGGCATGGCGATCTTCCTGCTGCGCACGTTCTTCCTCGCGATCCCGGAGGAGCTCGTCGAAGCAGCCCGGCTCGACGGCCTGGGCTGGTGGGGCGTGTTCCGCCGCATCTACCTGCCGCTGTCGGTGCCTGCGCTCATCGGCGCGGGCCTGATGCTCTTCCTGTTCCAGTGGCAGGCGTACGTCTGGCCCTTGCTGATGGGCACCGACCGCGACCACATCGTCGGACCGGTCGCGCTGTCGAACCTGCAGGGCCAGTTCGCCGTCGACTACGGCGTGCTGTTCGCGGCCTCCATGATCCTGATCCTCATCCCGCTCGCGATCATCCTCGGATTCCAGCGGTACTTCATCCAGTCCGTCTCCACGACCGGCATCAAGTGATCGATGCGGTCGCACGGCGACCGCACGAGTCCACGCACCACCGAAAGGAGTGCAGCCATGCGTGCTGCCCACCGAGTCATCCTCGACACCGACATCGGCACCGACGTCGACGACGCGATGGCGCTCAGCCAGCTCCTCGGCCTGGCCGAGGTCGAGCTCGTCGGCATCACCACGGTCTACGGCGACACGCTGCTGCGTGCGCGCCTCGCCCGTCGCCTCGCCGGCCTCGCGGGTCGCGAGGTTCCGGTCCACGCCGGTCGCCGCGATCCCCTCTCCGGCCGCGAGGTCTGGTGGGCCGGCCATGAGGGCGACCTCTACGACGACCTCCAGCGCGAGTCGATCGAGGCGACGGATGCCGTGGCGTTCCTGGTCGAGACGGTCGTCGCGAACCCCGGGGAGATCGACGTCGTCGCGATCGGACCGCTCACGAACGTCGCCGAGGCGATCGTCGCCGATCCGCGCTTCGCCGCCGCCGTACGCCACCTCTGGATCATGGGCGGCGCCTTCACGACCGACGAGCCCGAGCACAACCTCCTCAGCGACACGCACGCGGCCGAGGTCGTGTTCGCCTCCGGCATCCCGATGACGGTCACGGGCCTGGAGGCCACGCGGCAGGTCGAGATCCGCCGCGAGGAGCTCGGGCGCATCGGCGGGGCCGGCGAGCTCGGGGCGATCCTCGTCGCCGAGATCGAGCAGTGGTGGCGCTTCTGGAACGAGGAGTGGAACGTGCCGCACGACCCGGTGGCGGTGCTCACCATGGTCGAGCCGCAGCTCTTCGAGTTCTCGCGCCCCGGCCGCGTCGAGGTCGAGCGCGACGGCGACGGCGCCGGGCGCAGCCGATTCGTCGCGGGCGAGGGCTCGGCGCGCATCGTGACCGGGCTGGATGGCCCGACCGTCGCCGCGCGCATCGTCGGCGCCATC
>NZ_SDPL01000427.1 GCF_004135055.1 Agromyces binzhouensis
CCGCTGCCGCCACCGCGGGCGCCCCGGCCCGCCCGGGCGGCACCCTGGCGACGGCCACCACGCCATCCGCCCGCACCGGCCTCCTCCCCGTCGTGCTGACCTGCCTCGCGCTCACCTGGCTGAACCCCCACGTGTACCTCGACACCGTGGTGCTCCTCGGCTCCGTCGGCGCCACGCACGGCGACGCCCGCTGGACGTTCGCGCTCGGCGCCGCGATCGCGAGCGCCGCCTGGTTCTTCGGCCTGGCCTACGGCGCTCGACTCCTCGGCGGCCTGCTCGCGAGCCCGCGCGCCTGGCGCGTCCTCGACGGGATCATCGCGGTCGTGATGCTCGCGATCGCGGTCTCGCTCGTGCTCCCCGCCTGACCTCCCGCCCGATCGGGGGATTGCGGATCACGGCCCCACCCGTGCTAGCGTGTCCGCCATCGTGAGCACCCACACCTGTCGCTGCTGTCGCCGCTAGGCGATCGTCCTCCCCGACGATCCCAGGGCGCGATTCCTCACGCGCCGCCGACCGCAGCCCAGCTCACGCCGCATCCGACGCGTCCGCGTCAGCCCAGCGGCATCCGTCTCGAAGCACCCTCGACCACGAGGGACGGCCCGAACCGGATGCCACGGGCCGACGTCGAAGGATGCCGGGGCCGCATCGTCGGCGCACCACCCTCCCGGCACCCTCGAAAGGACCAGCACATGTCCGGCATCCCCGTCCTCGACCTCTCCCTGCTGAACGGCACGCCCGAGCAGCAGGCGGCCTTCCGCGACGACCTGCGCCGCGCGACCCACGAGGTCGGCTTCTTCTCGCTCGTCGGCCACGGCGTGCCGGCCGAGCTCATCGACCGCGCGTACGAGGTCGCGCGCGCGTTCTTCGCGCTGCCCGAGTCGCACAAGCTCGCGATCGAGAACGTGAAGAGCCCGCACTTCCGCGGCTACACGCGCATGGGCGGCGAGCGCACGCTCGGCCGCGTCGACATCCGGGAGCAGGTCGACATCGGGGCCGAGCGACCGGCCGTGCCCGTCGGACCGGACACGCCGGACTACTGGGTCCTGCAGGGCCCGAACCTCTGGCCCGAGTCGCTGCCCGAGCTGCGCGAGGTCGCCGAGGAGTGGATCGCCCGCCTCGACGAGGTCGGCACGCGACTGCTCCGCGCTTGGGCCGAAGCGCTCGGCGCGCCGTCGGACGCGTTCGATGCCGCGTTCGCGACGCCGTCGCCGTACATGAAGGTCGTGCGCTACCCGGGCGTCGAGGCCGAGCAGCCGGCGCAGGGGGTCGGCGCGCACAAGGACCTCGGCGTGCTCACGCTCCTCTCGGTCGAGGAGGGCAAGGCCGGCCTCCAGGTCGAGAAGGACGGCCAGTGGATCGACGTCACCCCGCCGTCCGGCTCGTTCGTGGTGAACATCGGCGAGCTCCTCGAGATCGCGACCGGCGGCTACCTCAAGGCGACGCTGCACCGCGTGGTCTCGCCCGAGCCCGGCACCGAGCGCATCTCGATCCCCTACTTCCACGGGCCCTCGCTCGACGCGACGATCCCGACGATCGAGCTGCCCCCGGCCCTCGCCGCCGAGGCGCCCGGCGTCACCGACGACCCGGCGAACCCGCTGCACGCGGTCTTCGGCGAGAACTGGCTGAAGAGCCGACTGCGCGCGCACCCGAACGTGGTCGAGGCGCAGCACCCCCGCCTGCTCGTCGGGGCCTGACCGCCCGCGCGACGCCGCACCGCGGGATGATGGGGAGGTGCGCATCGAGGTCCTGCACATCGACGACTGCCCCAACTGGCGCGGCGCCGGTCGGCTGGTGCAGGACGCGCTCGAGGTCCTGGGGCGTTCCGAGCCGGTCTCCGCGCGCCTGATCGAGTCGCCCGAACAGGCCGCCGGCACCGCGTTCGCCGGCTCGCCGACGATCAGCGTCGACGGCGACGACCTGTTCCCGACCGAGGTGCCGGTGACCGAGCTCGCCTGCCGCGTCTTCGCCACGCCCGACGGGCCCGCCGGGCTGCCGACGCTCGAGCAGGTGGTCGAGCGCCTCCGCGACCACGCTCGTTCGCGGGCCTGAGCCGCGCGAGTGTCCGATCGATGTCGGTGGTGTCGCGCCGCACCCGCCGGAATCGGACACTCACCGTGTCGAACGCGGGTTCCGCCGTTCGTCGTACGTGCGTAGCGTGACCGAGAGAAGGGATTCCGCCATGGAGTACGCACTGTTCTACGCCGAGGGCGCCGACGCGCTCCCCTACGTGCCCGCCGACGACAACGTGGGCGAGTGGGTGGACGACGTCGAGGCGCGCGGCGTCTCGGAGTACGGCGAACGGCTGCGCCCCGAGCAGGATGCCACGACCGTGCGCGTGCGCGGTGGCGAGCTGCTCGTGGCCGACGGGCCGTTCAGCGAGTCGAAGGAGTCGATCGGGGGCTTCGACGTCATCGACGCGCGCGACCTCGACGAGGCGATCGAGATCGCGTCGAGGCATCCCGTGGCCTCGTTCGGGCGCGTCGAGATCCGCCCCTTCGTGCGGTGGCCCGACGCCGACCCCGACGCGCGCATCGTGCCGGCCGGGTTCGCCGAGCGACCTGCGCAGGGGCGCCGGTACCTCATGCTCGTCGTCGTCGAGCCCGGCGGCGAGCGCGCCGCGGCCGACGGCGGCTCGGCGGAGGACGACGGTCCC
>NZ_SDPL01000428.1 GCF_004135055.1 Agromyces binzhouensis
TCGAGCCCCAGGAGGCGGCGATCGCCGCGGTCTACGCGCGGGCCGAGGCCGGCGCGTGGCCCGCCCTGCAGCGCGTGCACGGCGACCTCCACCTCGGCCAGGTGATCCTCGCCCCCGGCCGGGGCTGGTTCCTGCTCGACTTCGAGGGCGAGCCGATGCGGCCGATGGCCGAGCGGCGACGGCCCGATCTCCCCGTGCGCGACGTCGCGGGAATGCTCCGCTCCTTCGACTACGTCGCCGGGGCCACCGAGCTCGTGCATCCTGAGCGAACCGACGACGCGCGCGCGTGGGCGGCCTCAGCCCGGCAGGCCTTCATCGACGGCTACGTCGGGGCATCCGGCATGGACCTCAGCGCCTACCGCGACCTGCTCGCGGCGTTCGAGCTCGACAAGGCCGTCTACGAGGCGATCTACGAGACGCGCAACCGCCCGGACTGGGCGCCGATCCCGCTGCGCGCGATCGCGCACCTGCTCGAGACCGGCCCGTTGCAGGCGTCGGCCGACGCGGCGGATGCCTCGGCGGCGCCGGCGGGCGATCCGACCGGGTGATGTCGTGCCGCTCGCGCGGCGGGCTCAGCGGATGCCGCGGGCCCAGAGCAGCAGCGGCGTGCGGTCGGCGTACTCGCGGTACGCGTCGCCGAACCGGTCGAGGAGCCGATGCTGCTCGAGGTGCGCCTTGACGACGAGCACGACCGCGAGGAGCACCCACACGACGATGAGCTCGATGCGCGCCCGCCAGATGACCCAGCCGGCGGCCGCGATGAGGAGCCCGACGTAGATCGGGTTCCGGGTCAGCCGGAAGACGCCGTCGGTCTTCAGCGTCGCGCCCTCGCGCGGCGCGACCCAGGGCACCAGGTCGCGGCCCAGCGCGACCACGCCGGCGCCGGAGAGCACCAGCCCGGTGATGACGAGCAGCACGGCGAGCACGGTCGCCTGCCGACCGGCCCAGAGCGGATCGCCGGGGAGCAGCAGGAGCGCGAGCAGCACGAACTGCGCGACGACGAGCCAGTTCGCGCGATCCTTCACCCGCCCATCCTCTCGCGCCGGAGGGCGAACCCGCCACGCGGCGGTGCCGACGCGCGTCGTTCCGCGTCAGGCGCGCGCGAGGATCGCCGCGACGTCGACGCCCGGCGGCAGCGCGCCGTACATCGATCCACCGTCGCCCTCCAGTCGCGACCGCACGAACGCGTCCGCCAAGGGCCCGGGAGAGTGCCGGAGCAGCAGCGCCGCCTGCAGCACGAGCGCGAGTCGCTCGGTCAGCTCGCGCGCGCGGAACGCGGCGGCCGAGGCATCCGCCCCGCTCAGCTCGCCGACGACGGCGCGGACCTCGGCTAGCGCGAGGTCGAACGCGGGGTGCTCGCCCGCCGCCTCGCCGACGACGTCGAAGAACGCCATGAACGCCTCGGGCTCGCGGGCGAGCACGCGCAGCACGTCGAGCGCGATGACGTTGCCCGAGCCCTCCCAGATCGCGAGCAGCGGCTGCTCGCGGTAGCGGCGGGCGAGCGGGAACGCCTCCGTGTAGCCGTTGCCGCCGAGGCACTCGAGGGCCTCCGCGGCGTGATCGGGCCCGCGCTTGCAGATCCAGAACTTGGCGACCGCGGTGGCGAGGCGTCGGAACGCCTGCTCGGACTCGCTCGCGTCGACGTCGTAGGCGCGGGCGAGCCGCAGGGCGGTGAGCGTCGCCGCCTCGGACTCGATCGCGAGGTCGGCGACGACCGCCGCCATCGCGGGCTGGTCGACGAGCAGCGCGCCGAACGCTCGACGGTGACGGACCTGCCAGGCGGCCTCGGCGACCGCCTGCCGCATGCCGGCCGCGGTGCCGATGACGCAGTCGAGGCGCGTGCGGGTCACCATCTGCACGATCGTCGCCACGCCGCGACCCTCCTCGCCCACGAGCCACCCGGTCGTGTCGTCGAGCTCGATCTCGCCGGACGCGTTCGACCGGTTGCCGAGCTTGTCCTTGAGCCGCTGGATGCGGACGACGTTGCGCGATCCGTCGGGGAGCACGCGCGGGACGAAGAAGCACGACAGCCCGCCCTGCGCCTGCGCGAGCACGAGGAACGCATCGCTCATGGGCGCGCTGCAGAACCACTTGTGCCCGGTCAGGCCGTACTCGGCGCCCCATTCCGGGCGGATGCCGCCTGCCGCGCGCGGCACGGCCCGGGTCGTGTTGGCCCGGACGTCGGAGCCGCCCTGCTTCTCGGTCATCGCCATGCCGACGAGCGCGGAGGACTTGGGCGCCGCGTCGGAGCCGGCGCCGCCGCCGCCGAGCCCGGGCTCGTACGTCCGGCTGAGGAGGCGTGGCATCCACTCGGCCTGCAGGCCGTCGGCGGCGTGCTCGAGCGTCGCGACCGCGGCGTGGGTCATCGACACCGGGCACGCGTGACCGGGTTCGACCTGCGCGAGGAGGAGGAAGGCGGCGGCGCGGTCGGCGTTCGCCCCCGGGCGCGGGTCGGCCCATGCCGACGTGTGGGCGCCCGCGGCGAGCGCGGCCGCCATGATGCGGTGATACGACTCGTCGTACTCGACCTCGTCGATGCGCGTGCCCCAGCGGTCGTGCGTCACGAGCCGCGGCGGATTCGCGTTCGCGAGCTCGGCGTCGCGCTGGAAGGCCGCCCCGCCGACCATGCGGCCGAGCTCGTGCAGCGCCG
>NZ_SDPL01000429.1 GCF_004135055.1 Agromyces binzhouensis
GCGATCGACCTCGGCGAGCGCCGCGCGCGCCGTCTCCTCGTCGGCCGTCCAGCCGAGGGCGACGGGGAGGCCGCCGGGCGCGGCATCCGTCACCTCGAGGTGGGCGACGACCCACCACCCGGGGACGCCGTCGTTGAGGCGGCCCTGCACGAGCATGGTGTCGCCCGGCACGATCGTGCCGGTCACCGAGACGCGCTGGCCGGTCGCCGCCTGCTCGGTCGGGCCGTCGGGCCGAACCACGTCACCGAAGGGGCGCACGTCCTCGGTGGGTCGCTCGACCACGGTCGCCTGCTCGACCGCACGGTCGACCTGCCACTGCGCGAGGAGCGCGAAGCCCGCCGCGATGCCGAGCGCAGCGATCAGGGCGAGCACCCAGCGGGGGCGCAGCATCATCCGGAGCATGTCGCCCGAGATTCTAGCCGGGCGGGATGCGCGCCCCCTGCGAGCGGTCTCGGCGGATCAGTCGACCTTCACGATGTCGGGCGCCTCGAGCCGCTCCCGGTCGGCCGACTCGTCGTCGGGCTGCTCCTGCGACGCCCGCTCCGCGGCGACGCGCTGCAGGTACCGCTCGACCTCGAGCGCCTCGCGGTCTGCGTCCCAGCCGAGCACGCCCGCCATGAGCCTCGCGGCGACCGGCGCGGCTGAGACCCCGCGGTCCCACGCCTCGATCGAGATGCGCGTGCGCCGCGCGAGCACGTCGTCGAGGTGCAGGGCACCCTCGTGCGAGGCGGCGTACACGACCTCGGCGCCGAGGTAGTCGTCGGCCCCGGGCAGCGGATCGCCGAGTTCGGGGGTCTCGCGGATCAGGTCGAGGAGTTCGTCGGTGAGCGTGCCGTACCGGTTCAGCAGGTGCTCGATTCGGACCTTGTGGACGCCGAACGCCCGGGCGATCTTGCCGCGCTTGTTCCAGGCGGCCTGGTATCCCTCGGCACCGAGGAGCGGGATGTCCTGCGTCGTCGAGGTGGGCACGCGACCGTCGAGCGCGTCGGCGGCCGCGTCGATCGCGTCCTTCGCCATGACCCGGTAGGTGGTCCACTTGCCGCCGGCGACGACGACGAGCCCGGGCACGGTGTGCGCGACGACGTGCTCGCGCGAGAGCTTCGACGTCGACTCGCTCTCCCCCGCGAGCAACGGCCTGAGCCCCGCGAACACGCCCTCCACGTCCTCGCGGGTCAGCGGGATCGCCAGGACGGCGTTCACGTGCTCGATCAGGTAGTCGATGTCGGCCGCCGTCGCCGCCGGGTGCGCCTTGTCGAGGTTCCAGTCGGTGTCGGTCGTGCCGATCAGCCAGTGCCGGCCCCACGGGATGACGAACAGCACGCTCTTCTCGGTGCGGAAGATCATGCCCATGGCCGACTGGATGCGGTCGCGCGGCACGACGAGGTGGATGCCCTTGGACGCGCGCACCTTGAAGGTGCCACGCTCGCCCACCATGCGCTGCGTGTCGTCGGTCCACACCCCGGTCGCGTTCACGACCTGCTTCGCACGGATCTCGAAGTGCTCGTCGGTCTGCAGGTCGTGGGCCTTGACGCCCACCACGCGCTCGCCCACCTTCACGAAGCCCTCGACCTTGACCCGGCTCGCGACGTGCGCGCCGTAGAACGACGCGGTGCGGGCGAGGGATGCCACGTACCGGGCGTCGTCGACCTGCGCGTCGTAGTACGTCAGCCCGCCGACGAGCGCGTCCTCCGAGAGGGACGGGATCGCGCGCATGACCTGGCGCTTCGAGAGATGCCGGTGGTGCGGCACGCCCGGCGGTCGTCCGCCCGAGTAGCTGAAGATGTCGTAGAGCAGCATGCCGGCGCCGATGTAGACCCGCTCGAACACCCGCTTCTGCAGCGGGTAGAGGAACCGCACGGGCTTCACGAGGTGCGGCGCGATGCGCTGCAGCAGGAGGCCGCGTTCGATGAGCGCCTCGCGCACGAGTCGGAAGTCGAGCTGCTCGAGGTAGCGGATGCCGCCGTGCACGAGCTTGGACGATCGGCTCGAGGTGCCCGACGCCCAGTCCCTCGCCTCGAGGAGTCCGGTCGACAGCCCGCGTGTCACGGCGTCGAGCGCCGCGCCCGTGCCGACGATGCCACCGCCGACCACGAGGACGTCGAGTTCCTTCTCCTTGAGGCGTGCGATCGCCGCCTCACGCTCCTCCGGTCCGAGCTTGTTCGAACGCGTCACCGTCTTCAGTCTCGCCATCGTCGCTCCCCATCCCCGGGCGGACCGCGGCGGCCACGCCCGTCCGTCCCAACGCTACCCGAGCGCCGCGCGCTGGGCCATGGAATCGGCTGGGGATGCGGGCGGGTTGACAGTCGGCGCCGGAACGGTCGACCGCGACCGCGACCGCGGGGGACGGCCGTCGCCGCTGCGACGAACCGGACGGATGCGGACTACGCCGACTGGTACGGCGCGACGACGACCTCGACCCGCTGGAACTCCTTGAGGTCGGAGTACCCGGTGGTGGCCATCGACTTGCGCAGCGCACCGACGAGGTTGGCCGTGCCGTCGGCGGCGGGCGCGGGGCCGTAGAGGATCTCCTCGAGCGGGGCGACCTGGCCGACCTGCACGCGCTGGCCGCGCGGCAGCTTCGAGTGGTGCGCCTCCGGGCCCCAGTGCCATCCGCCGCCCGGGGCGTCGGTCGCACGCGCGAGCGCCGC
>NZ_SDPL01000043.1 GCF_004135055.1 Agromyces binzhouensis
ACCGGCGATCGCCCGCCGCCCGCCGCCCGCCGACCGCGGCGACGTCGCCCGACGAGAACGGCCCGGCCCCCTGCGGGGACCGGGCCGGACGCCGGAGCGAGGCTCAACCGAAGCGACCGGACACGTAGTCCTCGGTTGCCTTCTCGGACGGGTTCGAGAAGATCGTCGTCGTCTCGTCGTACTCGATGAGCTTGCCCGGCTTGCCGGTTCCCGCGATGTTGAAGAACGCGGTCTTGTCGGAGACCCGCGAGGCCTGCTGCATGTTGTGGGTCACGATGACGATCGTGTACTCCTGCTTGAGCTCCTCGATGAGGTCCTCGATCGCGAGCGTCGAGATCGGGTCGAGCGCCGAGCAGGGCTCGTCCATCAGGATGATCTCGGGGGAGACCGCGATCGCGCGCGCGATGCAGAGGCGCTGCTGCTGGCCGCCCGACAGGCCCGAGCCCGGGCGGTCGAGGCGGTCCTTGACCTCGTTCCAGAGGTTCGCGCCCTGCAGCGACTGCTCGACGAGGTCGTCGGCGTCGGACTTCGAGATGCGCCGGTTGTTGAGCTTCACGCCCGCGAGGACGTTCTCCTTGATCGACATCGTCGGGAACGGGTTGGGGCGCTGGAAGACCATGCCCACCTGGCGGCGCACGAGCACCGGGTCGACCTCGGGGTCGTAGAGGTTGTTGCCGTCGATGAGCACCTCGCCCTCGACGCGTGCGCCGGGGATCACCTCGTGCATGCGGTTGAGGGTGCGGAGGAAGGTCGACTTGCCGCAGCCCGACGGGCCGATGAACGCCGTCACGCTGCGCGGCTCGATCTCGAGGGAGACGCCCTCGACTGCGAGGAACTTGCTGTAGTAGACGTTCAGGTCTCGGACTTCGATGCGCTTGGACACTGTGGTTCCTATCTGGGGGTCAGCGACCGTACTTGGGGGCGAAGAACCGCGCGACGAGTCGGGCGACGAGGTTCAGCACCATGACGATGAGGATGAGCGTGAGGGCGGCCGCCCACGCGCGGTCGAGGTACGCCTCGGGCGGGTTCCCCTGGTTGGCGTACTGGGTGTAGACGAACACCGGCAGGGACTGCATGCGTCCCTCGGTCATGTCGTAGTTCACGCTGTTCGTGAATCCCGCGGCGATGAGCAGCGGCGCGGTCTCGCCGATGACGCGGGCGATCGAGAGCATGATGCCCGTCGTGATGCCGGCGATCGAGGTGGGCAGCACGACCTTCACGATCGTCAGCCACTTCGGCACGCCGAGGGCGTACGCGGCCTCGCGCAGTTCGACGGGGACGAGGCGCAGCATCTCCTCGCTGGAACGCACGACGACCGGGATCATCAGCACCGCGAGGGCCACCGCGCCGGCGATGCCGGTGCGCGTGCCGGGGCCCCAGAAGATCGCGAAGAGCGCGTAGGCGAACAGGCCGGCGACGATCGACGGGATGCCGGTCATGACGTCGACGAGGAAGGTGATGCCACGGGCGAGACGGCCGCGGCCGTACTCGACGAGGTAGATCGAGGTCATCAGCCCGATCGGGATCGAGATGAGCGCAGCGGTGCCCGTCATGAGGACGGTGCCGATGATCGCGTGCAGCGCACCACCGCCCTCGCCCGTCACGTTGCGCATCGAGTAGGTGAAGAACTCGACGTCGAAGCGGTTGAGGCCGAACGTGACGACGGTGATCGACAGCGAGATCAGCGGGATCATCGCGAGGAGGAAGGCCCCGGTGACCAGTGCGGTCACGAACCGGTCGGTCGAACGTCGCCCGCCCTCGACGATGCGCGAGAGCAGCGTGATCGTCGCGACGTAGATGATCGCGGCGACCACGAACGTGCCGACCCAGTTGAACTCGGCGCCGCTCAGCGCGATGACGCCGAACAGGCCGGCCGAGACGAGGAGGCTCGCACCGAGCACCATCCACGGCGCGCCGTTGGGGAGCTTGCCCGCGGTGAGCGAGTTGCTGACCGGCGCCGCCGCCGGGCCGCGGGTCTCGGGAGGGGTGATCGTCGTGGTCATCAGTTCGCTCCCGAGAACTCGGCACGGCGAGCGACGATCCAACGGGCGATCGCGTTCACCGCGAAGGTGACGATGAAGAGGATGAGGCCGGTCGCGATGAGGACGTTGACGTTGATGCCGTACGCCTCGGGGAAGCTCAGGGCGATGTTCGCGGCGATCGTCGACGGGTTCACCGAGGTGAGCAGCTCGAACGTGATCGCTCCGGTCGCCGAGAGGACCATGGCGACGGCCATCGTCTCGCCCAGCGCGCGGCCGAGGCCGAGCACGGCGGCCGAGATGATGCCGGGGCGGCCGAACGGGAGGACCGCGGTGCGGATCATCTCCCACCGGGTGGCGCCGAGGGCGAGCGCGGCCTCCTCGTGCAGGACCGGCGTCTGGAGGAAGACCTCGCGCGAGATCGCGGTGATGATCGGGATGATCATGACTGCGAGCACGAGGGCCGCGGTGAGGATGGTGCGGCCGGTGCCGGAGACCGGCCCGGCGAAGAGCGGGAACCAGCCGAGGTTGTCCACGAGCCAGGAGTAGAGCGGCTGGACCGCGGGGGCCAGGACGCCGATGCCCCACAGGCCGAACACGACCGACGGGACGGCGGCCAGGAGGTCGACCACGTACCCCAGCGCCGACGCGAGCCGGCGCGGGGCGTAGTGCGAGATGAAGAGCGCGATGCCGATCGAGATCGGGAGGGCGATGAGCAGCGCGAGCGCCGCGGCCCAGATCGTGCCGAAGACGAGGGGGCCGACGTAGGCCCAGAAGTTGGTGTCGAGGATCGAGGCGTCCTCGCCGTCGGCGACGAACGCCGGGATGCTCTGGACGATGAGGAACGTCGCGACCGCTGCGAGGGTGACGAGGATCATCGAGCCGGCGAAGACCGCCGACTTTGAGAAGACGCGGTCGCCTGGGCGCTGCTTCGCCCGGATCGGCGCGGCTGCGGTGGTCATCTGGAGATCCTCCGGTCGGTGTGCATGGAACATGGCCGTGCCCGGCCCCGGCTGCTGCTGACGCTACCGGGGCCGGGCACGTGCCGCCTACTGGATCGAGTCGATCGCCGCGGTGACCTTCTCGCGGAGCGAGTCGGAGATCGGGGCCGAGCCGGCGGACTCGGCCGCGACGTCCTGGCCCTCGGGGCTGGCGATGTACGACAGGTACGCCTTCACGAGCTCGACGTTCTCGGGCTCCGCGTACTCCTGGCAGGCGATGAGGTAGCTGACGAGGACGATCGGGTAGACGCCGGCCTCCTCAGAGGTGCGGTCGAGCTCGATCGCGAGGTCGTGCTCGTCACGGCCCTCGACGAACGGCGATGCGTCGACGATGGCGGCAGCGGCCTCGGGCGAGTACTCGACGAACTCGCCGCCCACGCCGACCGCGACGGTGCCGAGGTCACCGGCGCGCGACGCGTCGGCGTATCCGATCGTGCCGGTGCCGTTGGTCACGGCGTCGACGACACCAGAGGTGCCCTGCGCGCCCTCGCCGCCCTCGAACGGCCACACGCCGTCGGCCTCGTAGGTCCACACGTCGGGCGCGGCCGCACCGAGGTAGTCGGTGAAGTTCTCGGTGGTGCCCGAGTCGTCAGAACGGTGGACCGGGGTGATCGCGAGGTCGGGGAGCTCGACGCCCTCGTTCGTGGCGGCGATCGCCTCGTCGTTCCAGTTGGTGATGTCACCGGCGAAGATGCCCGCGATCGTGGCCGGGTCGAGGTCGAGGCTGTCGACGCCCTCGAGGTTGAAGATCACGGCGATCGGCGAGATGTAGAGCGGGAGCTCGACGACGCTCGTGTCGGGAGCGCACTTGGCGAAGCCGCCCTCGGCGATCTCCTCGTCGTTGAACGCACGGTCGGAGCCGGCGTAGTCGCTGGCGCCCGAGAGGAACGTGTCGCGACCGGCGCCCGAGCCCGAGGGGTCGTAGTCGATGGTCACGTCGGGGTTCGCGGTCTGGAAGCCGGCGATCCACGCCTGCTGGGCCGAGTCCTGCGACGACGCGCCGGCGCCGACCAGGTTGCCCGAGAGCGTCGAGTCGGAGCCGGAGTCGCCCGAGCCGCCCTCGTTCGCGGCGCAGGAGCTGAGCGCGAGGGCCGCCGTCATGGCGATGACGGCAGGCGCGGCGAAACGCTTGAGGTTCACGTGATTCCCTTCCGGGGGTTGGATTGCAGGATGTGGGGCCGGGTGCCGACCCGCCTGCGACGCTAACCAGCGTGCGTGACGAGCGTCCCCCACGGTAGTGAACGGGAGGTGAACTGGGTCTGTCCGGGCGGGATGGCGCCGCTGTGAGTCCGCCGTGACGGCGGCGTCCCGCAGATCGTCCGGGCCGTGGGTGCTAGCCGCTGATGGATTCGATCGCCTGCATGGCGCGCTCGCGCAGCGACTCCGAGATCGGCGCCGATCCGGCACCGACGGCGGCGGCCTGCTGGCCCTCCTCGCTCGCGATGTACGCCAGGTACTCCCGCACGACCTCGACGTTCCGAGGAGAGGCGTACTGCTGGCAGGCGATGAGGTAGCTGACGAGGACGATCGGGTAGACACCGGCCTGCTCGGTGGTGCGATCGATGCTGATGGCCAGGTCGCCGTCCGCTCGCCCCTCCTCGAGCGGGGACGCGTCGACGATCGCCGCGGCCGCCTCGGGGGAGAACGAGACGAACTCATCGCCGACGCGGACCGCCGCCGTGCCGAGGTCTCCGGCGCGCGACGCATCGGCGTAGCCGATGGTGCCCACGCCGTTGCCGACCGTGTCGATCACGCCCGAGTTCCCCTGGGCGGCCTCGCCGCCCGAGAACGGCCACACGCCGTCGGCCTCCCATTCCCACACCTCGGGCGCGGCGGCGTGCAGGTAGTCGGTGAAGTTCTCGGTCGTGCCCGAGTCGTCCGAGCGGTGCACCGCGGTGATGGGGAGATCGGGAAGCGCCACCTCGGGGTTGGTCGCGGCGATCGCCGGATCGTTCCAGTCGGTGATGTCGCCGGCGAAGATGCCCGCGATCGTCGCGGGGTCGAGGTCCAGCGTGTCGATGTCGTCGAGGCGGAACACCACGGCGATCGGGGAGATGTACAGGGGCAACTCGATGATCGTGGAGTCCGGGGCGCAACGACCGAAGCCGCCATCCGCGAGTTCCTCCTCGGTGTATGCGCGATCCGACCCGGCGAAGTCGCTCGCGCCCTCCATGAAGGTGTCGCGTCCGGCGCCGGAGCCCGCCGGGTCGTAGTCGACCGTGACCGCGGGGTGGGCGGTCTGGAACGCCGCCACCCACGACTGCTGCGCGGCGCCCTGCGCCGATGAACCTGCTCCGACGAGGTATCCGTCGAGCGTCGACCCCGTGTCGCCGGTCGTCATCTCGTTGACGGCGCAGGAGGAGAGGACGGTTGCGGCGACGGCGGCGAGCGCGACGGCCGCGGTCGGGCGGATGCGGTTCACTGGGACCCTTCGGGGAGGTTCGGGGAGGTTCGGGGAGGTTCGGGGGATCGGGAGCGGGCGGTGGTCGAGCGATGCGAGCCGGACTCGTGGCCGCGCCCCGGTGAACAGGGAAACCGACACAGGTGAACGAATGGTGAACACTCGGGGTCGTGGGGGTGTGTGGAACCTGCGTATCCCCTGCATCCCGCGGGCCCGCGGCTGCGGCTCAGGCGGTGGGCGCGTGCGTCTCGATCGCGATGATGCCCGATGACGGGTTCGAGGACGAGAGGTGCACGACGCTGAACGCGCCGACCTCGAGGCTCGCGGCATCCGTGACGTACGAACCGAGGGGGGTTCCCGTCGCGAGCGCGATCTCGCGCATCATCTCGGGCATGACGGGGCCGTGGCCGCAGATCACGGCGGTCTTGCCGACACGCACGCGCTTGCCGATCACGCGGCGCACCTCGTCGTTGCCGGCTTCCCACGCGTCCTGGCTGATGCCCTCGTCGCGCTTGACCGTGATCCCCGTCTTCGCCGAGAGCGGGGCCACGGTCGTCACGCACCGGACCGCCGGGCTCGAGACGATCTTCCGCGGGCCCCAGGCGAGGATGGTGTCGACGAGTGCGGCGGCCTGCTGCACGCCCCGCTCGACGAGCGGCCTGGTGGTGTCGGTGCCCTTCCAGTTCGAGCGCGTCTGCGCCTTGCCGTGGCGGAGCACGATGAGCGCGAACGTCTCGGTCACGCCCTGGTCGACGAGCGCGGCGAAGTTGTCGAGGATCTCGCGGTCGGGGCCGTAGGTCAGGTAGCCGCGGGCGCGCTTGATGGTGACCCACTCGAGCGCCGCGATCTCGGCGTTCGGACGGAACGTCGAGGCGAGCACCGCCTTCTCCGTGACCTCGGCCGCCCAGTAGTGCACGATCTTCTCCCGGCCGCTCGGGAGCGGGTACCGCGAGACGCCGATGGGCACCCCCAGGGCCACGGTGAGCCCGGTCTCCTCCGCGATCTCGCGGACGGCGGTCTGCGGGAGCGTCTCGCCGGGGTCGACCTTGCCCTTCGGGATCGTCACGTCGCCGTGCACCGTGCGATGCACGACGAGCACGTGGATGCGCCCGTCGATCACGCGCCAGCAGACGGCGCCGGCCGCGTAGACGGCGGTGGCGACCTGGCTCATCGGCGCGCCGCTCGCGTCGCACGCTGCGCGATGCGCTTGCTGCGCTGCGCGACGCGCTGGATTCGCAGGGCCTGCAGGTCGTCGAGCGGGCGGCCGGAGTCGTCCGTCGAGTGCCTGACCCAGGTGCCGTCGCCGGAGAGCCACCATGCGCCGGTGCGCTCGTCCATCGCCTCGTCGAAGAGCCCGCCGATCGCGCTCACGTGGTCGGGGTCGGTGAGCCGGACCAGCGCCTCCACCCGACGGTCGAGGTTGCGGTGCATCATGTCGGCCGACCCGATGTAGACGACCGGGTCGCCGTCGTTCCGGAACGAGAAGATGCGCGAGTGCTCGAGGTAGCGGCCGAGGATGGATCGGACCCGGATGTTCTCGCTCAGCCCGGGGATGCCCGGGCGGAGGCTGCAGATGCCCCGGACCCAGACCTCGACGGGCACGCCCTCGTTCGACGCGCGGTACAGCGCGTCGATGATGGCCTCGTCGACCATCGAGTTGACCTTGATGCGGATGCCGGCGGGCTTGCCCTCCTGCGCGTTCCGGGTCTCCTGCGCGATGAGCTTCAGGAGCCCCTTGCGGAGGTGGAGCGGAGCGACGAGCAGGCGCTTGAACTTCTTCTCGATCGCGTACCCGGAGAGCTCGTTGAACAGCCGCGTGAGGTCCTTGCCGACCTGGTCGTCGGCGGTCAGCAGTCCGAGGTCCTCGTAGATGCGGCTGGTCTTCGGGTTGTAGTTGCCCGTGCCGATGTGGCTGTAGTGCTTCAGGCCGTCCTTCTCCTGGCGGATGACCAGCGCGAGCTTGCAGTGGGTCTTCAGCCCGACGAGGCCGTAGACCACGTGCACGCCCGCCTTCTCGAGCTTGCGCGCCCACGTGATGTTGGCGGCCTCGTCGAACCGCGCCTTGATCTCGACGAGCGCGAGGACCTGCTTGCCGGCCTCGGCGGCGTCGATCAACGCCTCGACGATCGGGCTGTCGCCCGAGGTCCGGTAGAGCGTCTGCTTGATCGCGAGCACGCCGGGGTCGGCCGCCGCCTGCTCGAGGAACGCCTGGACGCTCGTCGCGAACGACTCGTACGGGTGGTGCAGCAGCACGTCCTTCTCGGCGACGGCGGCGAAGATGTCGGCGGGCCGGTTCGGCTCGGACGGCTGCAGCTGCACGTTCGTCGTGGGGACGTGCGTCGGGTAGTGCAGCTCGGGGCGGTCGATGCGCGCGAGGTCGAAGAGCCCGCCGAGGTCGAGCGGGGAGGGCAGGGTGTAGACCTCCTGCTCGGTGACGTCCAGCTCGCGCACGAGGAGGCCGAGCGTGACCTCGTCCATGTCGTCCGAGATCTCGAGTCGGATCGGAGGGCCGAACCGCCGACGCAGCAGCTCCTTCTCGAGCGCCTTGATGAGGTTCTCGGTCTCGTCCTCCTCGATCTCGACGTCCTCGTTGCGGGTGACGCGGAACACGTGGTGGTCGAGGACCTCCATGCCCGGGAACAGGTCGCCGAGGTGGTTCGAGATGAGCTCCTCGAGCGCGATGTACCGGGCGTCCTCGACGGGCTCCGCCGGGTCGACGCGCGCGAAGCGGGGGAGCATCTGCGGGACCTTCACGCGCGCGAACTCCTGGCGGCCGGTGCGGCTGTTCCGCACGCGGACCGACAGGTTCAGGGAGAGGCCGGAGATGTAGGGGAACGGGTGGGCGGGGTCGACCGCGAGCGGCATCAGCACGGGGAAGATCTGCGTGCTGAAGTAGTCGTGCAGGTGCTCGCGGTGCGTCTCGTCGAGCTCGTCCCAGGAGACGATCCGGATGCCGGCTTCCGCCAGCGCCGGCTTGACCAGCTCCTGGTACGCGGCGGCGTGGCGCGATTGCAGTTCGTGCGCCTTCTGCGAGATGTCCGCGAGCACCTCGTGCGGGGTCCGCCCGATGTTCGTCGGGACGGCGAGCCCCGTGTTGATCCGGCGCTTCAGGCCGGCGACGCGGACCATGAAGAACTCGTCGAGGTTGGAGGCGAAGATCGCGAGGAAGTTCGCGCGCTCGAGCACCGGCAGGCGGGGGTCCTCGGCGAGCTCGAGGACGCGCTGGTTGAACGCGAGCCAGCTGAGCTCCCGGTCGAGGTAGCGCTCGTCGAGCAGTTCGGGCGCACCGTCGGTGTCGAGCGGTTCGAAGTCGTCGTCGAAATCGCTCGAGGTGCGGTCTTCGTCGAGGGTGCTCTCCGCAGTCATCCACACATCATGCCACCGGGCCGCGGCGCGGTGGTGAAGCGCAGGTCACCGGGCGGTGACGTTCGCGTCCTGCTCGTCCTCCTCGTGGACGTTGAAGCGGTATCCCACGTTGCGAACCGTGCCGATCAGGCTGTCGAGGTCGCCGAGCTTCGCACGCAGCCGGCGGACGTGGACGTCGACGGTGCGCGTTCCGCCGAAGTAGTCGTAGCCCCACACCTCGCTGAGCAGCTGCTCCCGCGTGAACACGCGCGACGGGTGGGCCGCCAGGAACCGGAGCAGCTCGAACTCCTTGTACGTCAGGTCGAGCGTGCGACCGTGGACCTTCGCGGAGTAGCTGGCCTCGTCGATCACGACACCGGACGTCTGGATGCGCTCGGCCGGCTGGGCCGCCTGCGCGCGGCCGAGCGCGAGCCGGATCCGCGCGTCGATCTCGGCGGGGCCCGCATGTTCGAGGATCACGTCGTCGATGCCCCAGTCGGAGGACACCGCGGTGAGTCCGCCCTCCGTCACGACGAGGATCAGCGGCACCGAGAGACCGGTCGTCCGCAGGATCTGGGCGAGTGCCTTCGCACCGGCGAGATTGGTCCTGGCGTCGAGGAAGACGAGGTCGGCCTCGGGCGCGCGCACCAACTGGTCGGGTGACGCCGGGATCACGCGCACTCGATGTGTCAGGAGAGACAGGGCCGGAAGAACGTCTTCGTTTGCTGCCGGCGTCAGGATCAGCAGCTGCGCCACGCACACACTCCAGTAGTAAGGTGCGGTCAATACTACGGGACACGAGCGATGGACCACGGGGAAGGGCGGACGGTGTGACGCAGGACGACGCGGGAGCGCCGGCGACGGGCCTCGCACGGTGGGCCGTGCCCACCGTGTGGCTCATCTCCGCGATCGGGTCCGCGGTGGTGGTCGGCCTCGCCTGGTCGGGCACGCGCGTGTGGTTCCACGACTCCGGCCCGTACGCCGCGCTCGGCGTGCTCGGCATGGTGTTCGCGGCATCCGTCATCGCGGCGCTGCTGCTGCAGCTCGCCTCGCGGAGGCCGCAGGGATACGTCGGACGGGCCAGCGCGTCGATCGCCGGCGCCGTCGTCCCGGTGGCCGTCGGGGCGCTCGCGCTGCTGCCTGTCGTCGGGTGAGCACCGGGTAGACTCGCACCATGTCCTCGCTGCTCGCGCTCGAACTCTTCTTCATCGGCCTGCTCGGTCTCGCGAGCCTCACGATCGCCTGGATCAGCGGCGTGGTCGTCTACAAGCTCTTCAAGGGGCAGCGCTAGATCGTGATCGAACTGCCGGTCGACCTCCCCGCGGAGCTCGTTCCGCTCTCCTGGCTCATCGGGGTCTGGGAGGGTTCCGGCGTGATCGACTACGCCATCGGCGACGGCTCGGTCACCCACGAGTTCGGACAGCGCGTGAGCTTCAGCCACGACGGCCTGCCCTACCTCAACTACACGTCCTACACGTGGCTCTTCCCGTCCGATGCCGACGGCGAGCCGACGCCGCTCGCTGCCGAGACCGGCTACTGGCGACTCGCGCGTCCCCTCGGAGAGGGCGACCAGGGCCCGGCGATGCTGCCGGCGGTCGGCGCGACGCGGTTCCCCGACGCCGAGGCCGTCGAGACGCTGCGCAACGACGCCGGGGGATTCGACCTCGAGGTCTCGATCGTGCACCCGGGCGGCGTGAGCGAGCTCTACCTCGGGCAGGTGAAGGGACCGCGCATCGACCTCGCGACCGATGCGGTCATGCGCACCGCCGGCGCGAAGGAGTACGCCGCGGCCACGCGACTGTACGGGCTCGTCGAGAACCACCTCCTCTGGGCGTGGGACATCGCGGCCCTCGGCCAGGACCTGCGCACGCACGCGTCCGCCCGCCTCGCGAAGGTCGACTGATGTCCGGTTCGCCGTTCCTCGCGCTGCCCGGCGCGGTCGTCGGCGACCCGCCCGACGAGGCGGTCGCCGCGCACTACGGCAACCCGATGGTCGAGCAGCGCCGGCTCGAGGAGGGTCGCGCGATCGTCGACCTGTCGGACCGCGGCGTGATCACCGTCGCCGGTCCGGACCGGCGGTCGTGGCTGAACTCGATGGCGAGCCGCGCGCTCGACCACCTCGCCCCGGGCGAGAGCGCCGAGGCGTTGTTCCTCGATGCCTCGGGTCATGTCGAGCACGCCGTGCACGTCGTCGACGACGGCGAGCGCACGTGGCTCGTGCTCGACGGCGGCGCGGCGCCCGGGCTCGCGACGTGGCTCGATCGCATGCGATTCATGCTGCGCGTCGAGGTCGCCGACGTCAGCGACGGGTTCGCCGTGGTCGCGGCGATGCCGCACGACGACGGATTCCCGGTCGAGCTCCCCGACGGCGCACTGGTCTGGCGCGACCCGTGGCGGCAGGTGCTCCCCGACGGATACGGGTATGCCGCGGAGGTCGGGCATGCGGGCGCCGACTGGAACTACGCCGAGGCGATCGTGGCGCGGGATGCGCTTCCGGCGCTCGCCGGCGCCGTGCGATCGGGGGCGGTCGAGGTCGCCGGGGCGCTCGCGCTCGAGGCACTGCGCATCGCGGCCTGGCGTCCGCGCTTCGCGACCGAGGTCGATGAGCGCACGCTGCCGCACGAGCTCGACTGGCTGCGGAGCGCAGTCGACCTGCACAAGGGCTGCTATCGCGGGCAGGAGACCGTCGCGAAGGTCGTGAACCTCGGCCGGCCGCCGCGTCGACTGGTGATGCTGCACCTCGACGGCAGCGACACCATCCTGCCGAAGTCCGGCGATCCGGTCGTCGGACTCAAGGCGCGTCCCGAACCCGCCGCCGGCGAGGCAGCGGAGCGACGCCCGGTCGGCGCCGTCACCTCGGCCGCCATGCACCACGAGCTCGGACCGATCGCCCTCGCGGTGATCAAGCGCTCCGTGCCCGCCGACCTCGAGCTCATCGTCGAGAGCCACGGCATCGACGTCGCTGCGGCGCAGGTCGAGATCGTGCCGGCGGGCGCCGCCGCGGCGGTCGACGTGCCGCGCCTGCCGAGGCTCGGCATCCGCCCGTGAACCGGTCGCCGGTCGGGGCGACCCGGCTGGCCGGTCGACTCGGTCGGCTCCGCGACTCGCTGCCGGCGATCGTGCAGATCACCGTGACCGCGATCGCGGCGTACTCGTTCTCCCTGTTCGTGGTGGGGCACGAGCAGCCGCTCATCTCCGCGCTGGTCGCCATCACCTCGCTCGGATTCGTGCGCGATGCGCGCCCCGTCCGGGTGCTCGAGACCGTCGTCGCGATGACGCTCGGCATCGCCCTGGCAGAGGCGCTGCTGCTCGTCGCGGGCAGCGGCATCTGGCAGTACGCGCTCGCGCTCGCGGTGACGCTCGCCGTGGCGCGATTCCTGTCGGGCAATGCGTCGTTCGCGATCGCCGCCGCCGTCCAGTGCTCGCTCGTGATGCTCGTGCCCGCACCCGAGGGCGGGCCGTTCGTCCGCACGCTCGACGCGGTGGTCGGCGGAGCGTTCGCGCTCCTCGCGACCGCGATCATCCCGCGCGATCCGCGCCGCACGGCGCTCCGAGACGGGCGCCGCCTGCTCGACGAGCACGTCGCGGTGCTGCTCGAGCTGGCGGCGGCACTCGGCCGGGGCGAGTCGGATGCCGCGGGGCGGGCGCTCTCCCGCGCCCGTGCCACCCAGCCCGCGGTCGAGGCGTGGACCGCGAGCGTGGACTCGGGCATCGCGATCGCGCGACTCTCGCCGATCGTGCGCCGGGCCAGGTTCGACCTGGAGCGGCAGCGGGCCATGCTGTCGGGCGTGGACCTCGCGACCCGCAACCTCCGCATCATCGCGCGCCGGGTCGAGTGGAGCCTCCGGGACGGACGTCCGCGCGCGGAGGTCGCCGACGTGGTCGCCCGGATCGCGGTCGCCGTCGAGGTGCTCGACGAGTCGCTGCGCGACGTGGCGCAGCAGCCCGTCGCGAGGCAGGGCTTCTCGGAGATCCTCCGGCACCTCGACCCCGTCGCGATCCTCCCGGACGGCCCGCAGGGCGACCGGAACACGCTCGCAGCGCTGCGCCCGTACCTCGTCGACCTCCTCACCGCGTCCGGGCTCGACCTCGACGAGGCGCGGGCGCTGCTTCCGGGCGACTGAGGCGCCGCTCAGCGGGGTGCGACCGACGCCCAGTCGAGCGTGAGCTCGCCGAGGCGCCAGCGCCGCGCCCCGCCGCGCACCGGC
>NZ_SDPL01000430.1 GCF_004135055.1 Agromyces binzhouensis
CGCGGCGCGCTCGATCGCGCGCTCGGCGAGCTCGCTGCCGCGCGCGACCCAGCGCGTGACCTCCTCGGCGCGCCGGTCGACCATCCAGCCCGGGTCGGCGAGCGCCGGGCGGCTCCGCAGGTGCCCGAGCCGGTCGATCTCGTGGTTCACGAGCGTGGTGACGCGCATGCGCAGGCGCGCGCGGGCCTGCTCGACCCTGATGAGCTCCTCGGCCACGTCGGGCACCACCCGCTTCGCGGCATCCGTCGGCGTCGACGCCCTGAGGTCGGCGACCTCGTCGAGCAGCGGACGATCGGCCTCGTGCCCGATCGCGCTCACGATCGGCGTGGTCGCCGCGGCCGCGGCCCGCACGACGCGCTCGTCGCTGAAGCCCAGCAGGTTCTGGAAGTCGCCGCCGCCGCGCGCGACGATGATGACGTCGACCTCGGGGTCGGCATCGAGCCGACGGATGGCCCCGACCACCTCGGGCGCGCACCGGTCGCCCTGCACGGCCGCGTAGGCCGTCCGGAACTCGACGGCCGGCCAGCGCAGGCGCGCGTTGCGCACGACGTCCTTCTCGGCGTCGCTGTCCTTGCCTGTGACCAGTCCGATCACCTGCGGCAGGAATGGCAGCGGCCGCTTGCGGTCGGCGGCGAACAGGCCCTCCGCGGCGAGCTGCGCGCGCAGCCGCTCGAGCCGCTCGAGCAGGTCGCCGAGCCCGACGTGCCTGAGGTCGAACACCTGCATCGTCAGGGAGCCGCCCTTGACCCACCAGTTCGGCTTCACCAGGGCGACGGCGTGGTCTCCGGCCTTGAACTGCTCGGTGAGCTTCGCGCGCGTCGACGACCAGATCGTGAACGACACCGTGGCATCCGTCTCGAGGTCCTTCAGCTTGCCGTAGACGTTGCCGGCGGACACGCCCCACTGCGTGATCTCGCCCTCGATCCAGACCGTGCCGAGGCGGTCGAGGTACTCCTTGAGCTTCGCCGAGAGCACCGAGACGGGCCATGGGGTCTCGCGGGTCGTCGGTCCGTCGGCCATGCGCCTCCCAGCAGCCCGTCATCATCGCCCGCGTAGGATGGCCTCCGTGACGAGCTTGACGGATGCCCCGCGAATCGACCTCGGCATGCCTCGGATCCCGAGCGTGCGCGGCCGGCTCAAGGATATCCCCGTGCAGGGGCGCAAGAAGGTGCTGCTCGCGGCGCCGCGCGGCTACTGTGCGGGCGTGGACCGGGCGGTGATCGCCGTCGAGAAGGCGCTCGACCACTACGGGGCGCCGGTGTACGTGCGCAAGCAGATCGTGCACAACATCCACGTCGTGACCGAGCTCGAGAAGCGCGGCGCGATCTTCGTCGAGGAGGTCGACGAGGTGCCCGAGGGCGCGCACGTCGTCTTCAGCGCGCACGGCGTCTCGCCCGCGGTCGTGAACTCGGCCGCCGAGCGCGGCCTGCACGCCATCGACGCCACCTGCCCGCTCGTCACGAAGGTGCACCGCGAGGCCGTCCGCTTCGCCCGCGACGACTACGAGATCCTGCTCATCGGCCACGAGGGCCACGAGGAGGTCGAGGGGACCGCCGGCGAGGCGCCCGACCACGTCACCCTCGTCAACAGCCCCGACGACGTGCCGAACATCGAGGTCCGCGACCCCGAGAAGGTCGTGTGGCTCTCGCAGACGACGCTGTCGGTCGACGAGACGATGGAGACCGTGCGCCGCCTGCGCGAGCGGTTCCCCAACCTGCAGGACCCGCCCTCCGACGACATCTGCTACGCCACCCAGAACCGCCAGGTCGCGATCAAGAAGGTCGCGCAGGACGCCGACCTCGTGATCGTGGTCGGCTCGGCCAACTCGTCGAACAGCGTGCGCCTCGTCGAGGTCGCCCTCGAGTACGGCGCGAAGGCCGCGTACCGGGTCGACTACTCGACCGAGGTGAAGCAGGAGTGGCTCGAGGGCGTCGAGACGGTCGGCGTCACGAGCGGCGCGTCGGTGCCCGAGGGGCTCGTGAAGGAGGTGCTCCTCGAGCTCGAGGACGCCGGCTTCGGCGAGGTCGAGGAGGTCAAGACGGCCGAGGAGGACCTGATGTTCTCGCTGCCGAAGGAACTCCGCAAGGACCTGCAGGGCAACCGCGATGCGCGCGCGATCGGCGGCCGCAACCGGGCGGGCGCCACGGCCTGAGCGCTCGCCCGCCCCGAGCGGCCCCGGCGCTCGAGGCAGGACGGCTCAGCCGCCCGTCATCCCCTGCAGGTACGACTGGAACGTCGGGTCGGTGAAGAACACGATCGACGTGAGCACCATCGTCGCGAGGAACGCGACCGCTCCGCCGACGAGCGGCACCCAGAACGCGAGCTTCCGCGCGCGCAGCCGCATGATCGACCATCCGAGCACCGCCGCGTAGAGCGCGAGCATGAACACCGTGCCGATCAGCGCGAGCGTCGGAAGCCAGGGCTGCGGGGTGAAGGTGCCGACGCCCTGGTCGGAGTACACGGACTGGATCGCGCCGGGGAGCTGCTGCAGGCTGACCGACGTGTTCCATGCGCCGATCGCGCCGAGCGCGAGCAGCAGGATCGTGAAGAACCGGTCGGTCGTGCGCGGGCGCCTCGCCGACGCGTCGACCGCATCCTGCCCCGCGCCGGGCCGCATCGCGGCGGGCGGCGGGGGCGGC
>NZ_SDPL01000431.1 GCF_004135055.1 Agromyces binzhouensis
CGCGTTGCGGCGCCTCGTGGTCGAGAACCTCGCCGGCGTGGACCGCGCGCTCGCCGCGCAGTCGCGCGACGCCCGGGAGGGCTGATGTCGGGGCGCCCGGACCTGACGCGGGCGGAGGCCGAGGAGCGCGCGTCGCTCCTCGCCTCGCCCGCCTACGAGGTCACGCTCGACCTGACGGGCGACGGCGGCCGGTTCCGGTCCGACACGCTCGTGCGCTTCGCCGCGACGCCGGGTGCGTCGACGTTCATCGAGGCGACGACCGCCGAGCTGCACGAGGTGGTCCTGAACGGCCGGCCGCTCGATGCGGCATCCGTCTCGGACGGCTACCGGATCCGGCTGGACGGCCTCGAGGCCGAGAACGAGCTGCTCGTCGTGTCGACGCGCGAGTACACGAACACCGGCGAGGGGCTGCACCGCTTCGTCGATCCCGTCGACGGCGAGGGGTACCTCTACACCGAGTTCGCCGTCGCGGAGGCGAACCGCGTGTACGCCGTGTTCGACCAGCCAGACCTCAAGGCGTCCGTCCGCTTCACGATCACCGCTCCCGGCCACTGGAGCGTCCTGAGCAACGCGCCGTCGCCCGAGCCGCACCCCGCGGCATCCGGCACCGCGGTGTGGGCGTTCGAGACCGGCCCGGTCATCTCGAGCTACATCGTCGCGATCATCGCCGGCCCGTACGCGTCGTGGCGATCGTCGGCCACGAGCCGCGACGGGCGCGAGGTGCCGCTCGGCCTGTTCACGCGTGCGTCGCTCGCGCAGTACGCCGAGCCCGACGTCATGTTCGAGCTGGTGCAGGGCGGGCTGGCGTTCTACGAGGACGCGTTCGGCGTGCCCTACCCCTACGGCAAGTACGACCAGGTCTTCGTGCCGGAGTACAACTGGGGCGCGATGGAGAACGTCGGCGCGGTGACCTTCAACGAGGGCTACCTGTTCCGCTCGCGCGTGTCCGACGCCCGCCGCGAGCAGCGCGCGATCGTCGTGCTGCACGAGCTCAGCCACATGTGGTTCGGCAACTCGGTGACGATGCGCTGGTGGAACGACCTCTGGCTCAACGAGTCGTTCGCGACCTGGGCGTCGACGCTCGCGACGTCGCGGATCTCCGAGTTCACCGACGTGTGGGCGACGTTCGCGAGCGACGAGAAGTCGCACGCCGCCGAGCAGGACCAGCTGCCATCGACGCACCCGATCGTCGCCGAGATCGGCGACCTCGGCGACGTCGAGGTGAACTTCGACGCGATCACGTACGACAAGGGCGCGTCCGTGCTCAAGCAGCTCGTCGCGTGGGTCGGGCTGGAGGCGTTCCAGCGCGGCGTGGGCGCCTACCTGGCGCGTCACTCGGGCGGCAACGCGACACTCGCCGACCTCCTCGTCGAACTCGAGGTCGCCAGTGGCCGCGATCTCGCGGACTGGTCGGCGAAGTGGCTCGAGACCGCGGGCGTGAACACCCTGCGGCTCCGGGTCGAGACGGATGCCGCGGGCGTGATCAGCGCCGCGCGGGTCGAGCAGTCTGCTGCGGACTCGCACCCCACGCTCCGCCCGCACCGCATCGCGATCGGGTCGTACGACGACGTCGACGGCCGCCTCGAGCGGGTGCACCGCGTCGAGCTCGACGTCGACGGCGGATCGACCGACGTGCCCGACCTCGTCGGTCGACCGCGCCCCGCGCTGCTGCTCGTGAACGACGACGACCTGACCTATGCGAAGGTGCGCCTCGACGAACCGTCGTTCGCGGTCGCGCGCGACCGGTTGTCGGACCTCGTCGACCCGGTCGCCCGCGCGGTCGTCCTCGGATCGGCGTGGGACGGCGTCCGCGACGCGGAGATCCCCGCGGCCGACTTCGTGCGCCTCGTCGTGGCGAACGTCGGGCACGAGACGCAGTCGGCCGCGCGCGGGCTCGCGCTCTCCCGGCTGGAGCTCGCGGCGTCCCGGTACCTCGCCGACCACCATCGCGACGTGCTCGCCGAGGAGGCCGCGGACGCGGTGTGGGCGCTCGCCGAGCTCGCCCCGGCGGGCTCCGACGCGCAGCTGCAGTTCGTCAAGGCGTTCACGCGACTCGCCTGCGTGCCCGCGCACGCCGACGTCCTGGAGTCGTTGGCCACCGGCGAGACGAGCCTGGCGGGCCTCGAGGTCGACCTCGACCTGCGGTGGGAGATCACGATCGCCCGAGCGACGCTCGGAGCGGCCTCCGACGACGAGGTCGACGCGGCGCTCGCCGCGGACGACACCGCGAAGGGGCGCCAGCTCGCCGAGACCGCGCGTGCCGCGCGACCCGACCAGTCGGCGAAGGATGCGGCGTGGCGCCGCGTCGCGACCGACACGACCCTGTCGAACGACCTCGCCCGTGCGATCGCCGATGGCTGGCAGCGGACGACGGATGCCGCGCTCCTCGCCGGCACCGCGGACGACTACCTCGACATGCTCGACCGGGTGTGGGCCGAGCGGAGCTTCACGATGGCCTCGCTCATCGTGCGGAGGCTGTTCCCGGCACCCGTCGTCGATGCAGAGCTCGCCTCGCGCGTCCGCGCGTGGCTGGCCGCGCACGCCGAACCCGCGCCGCTGCACCGACTCGTGGCGGAGCAGCTGAGCGAGCTCGAGCGCGCGCTCGCGGCGCGCGAGTGCGACGCC
>NZ_SDPL01000432.1 GCF_004135055.1 Agromyces binzhouensis
TGCGCGCTGGCGAGCGGGTGCTCGTCGTCGGGGCCGGCGGCGGGGCGGGGACGATCGCGGTCCAGCTCGCGAGGCACCTGGGTGCGGGCGAGGTGGTCGCCGTCGATCGCGCCGCGAAGCTCGACCTGCTGCGCGGGATCGGCGCGACCGAGACGGTCGAGGCGGATGCCGCCGCCGAGCTGTTCGCCGAGGGCGTCGGATCCGGCCGGTTCGACGTGATCGTCGACCTCGTCGCGGGTCGTGCGCTCGCCGACTACCGACGGGCGCTCCGGCCGGGCGGGCGATTCGTCGTCGTCGGCGGGCGCCTGCGCACCATCGGGCGTGTGGCGGCCACGGCCGGTCGCCCCGACGCCGAGGGCCGGACGTTCCGCCTGCTCGCGGCGGAGCCGAACGGGGGCCTCGACGAGCTCGGCGAGCTCGTGGCATCCGGCGTGCTCGCACCCGTGATCGAGGAGGTGCTCCCGCTCGAGCGGGTGCCCGAGGCGCTCGCGCGGATCGGGGCGGGCACGGTGCTCGGCAAGCTCGTGATCGCGCCGTAGGTCCGTCGGACGGCGCCCTCAGCGCTCCACGTCCGCGCCGTGCTCGCCGAGCCAGTCGCGCAGCACCGCGGCGTGGTTGTGCACCGCGTCGCGCGCGCCGTAGACCAGCGTGACCCGATCGTGCTGGCGCGCGACCGCGAGCAGGGCCTGCGCCGCCGCGTTCTCGTCGAGCTCCGCGCGGTACCGCGCCGCGAACTCGTCGAACCGATCGGCGTCGGCTCGGTGCCACTCGGTGCGCAACCCGGGGGAGGGCGCGGCATCCTTCGCCCAGTCGTCGAGTTCGGCGCGCTCCTTCGAGACGCCGCGGGGCCAGAGCCGGTCGACGAGGATCCGGACGCCGTCGGATGCCTCGGGCGCGTCGTGGACGCGCTTGATCACGATGGCCATGCGGCCAGTGTGCTCCCGTGGCGACCAGGTCGGCAACGGCGGAACCGGACCGCACAGCGCCTACGCGGCGACGGCCGCCCGCCGTTCCCGCACGATCTGCTGAACGGCGGCCCGTCCGGCGCGGTTCGCGCCGACGGTCGACTGCGACGGTCCGTAGCCGATGAGGAAGATCCGGGGATCGTCGAGCGAGCGGGTGTCGGCGACCCGGAAGCCGCCCTGCCGGGTGCGCAGGCCGAGCGGGGCGAGGTGGTCCAGCGCGGGCCGGAATCCCGTCGCCCAGAGGATCACGTCGGCCGGGCGGAACGAGCCGTCGGGCATGCGCACGCCGTCCTCCTCGATCGACGCGAACATCGGATGCCGCACCAGCACGCCGCGCGCCT
Source organism: Agromyces binzhouensis (assembly GCF_004135055.1). Lineage (GTDB taxonomy): Bacteria > Actinomycetota > Actinomycetes > Actinomycetales > Microbacteriaceae > Agromyces > Agromyces binzhouensis. The sequence goes on from NZ_SDPL01000432.1 coordinate 1,307, forward strand.
GCGCGGCGCGGGCCCACGGCGTCCAGTGCATGCCGGTCACCGCGATCACGCTGCCGGGCGGGAGGCCCTCGCGGACCCGGGCCTCGACGCCCGCGATCGCGGCGGTGCGCGCGGGCAGGTCGAAGTCCTCCTCGATCCACCGCGGCTCGCGCCTGGTCATCCACGTCGTCTCGGCGACGTGCGAGATCTCCTCGAGCAGCTGCACCGCCGAGACGCCCGCGCCCACGATGATCACGCGCTCCCCGGCGAACTCCTCGGCCGAGACGTAGTCGGCGACGTGGAGCTGCCGGCCCCGGAACCGCTCGATGCCGGGGTAGTACGGACGGAACGGGCGGGTCCAGGTGCCCGTGGCGTTGATGACGTGGCGTGCCGCCCAGGTGCCGCGATCCGACTCGACGAGGAGCCGCCCGTGCGGATCCTCGTCCGCGCGCCGGATCGCCCGGACGCGCACGGGGCGCTGCACGTCGAGGTCGAACCGGCGCTCGTACTCGGCGAAGTACGGCGGGAGCGCCTCGCGGCTCGGGGCCGCCGGGTCGGCCGGCGGGACGGGGTGGCCGGGCAGCTCGTGGATGCCGTTGACGGTGCCCATGCGCAGCGACGCCCAGCGGTGCTGCCAGGCGCCGCCGGGGGCGGGATTGGCGTCGAGCACGACGAACGTGTCGGCCGCCGAAGGGTCCTGCCCCACGGGCACGAACCCGCGCCGACGGAGGTGGTGGGCGGCCGAGAGCCCGGCCTGCCCCGCGCCGATCACGGCGACGTCGACTGGCAGTGCGTCCACGGCATCCGGAACGATCGGAGCGGTCGGCGTATTCCGGCGACGCGCGCCCGGGCCGACCCGCTCACTCGGGATCGCGCGCGATGCGGAAGCTGCCGTCGGCCAGCCACTCGGCGGCGAGCACGTCGACGGCCGAGTCGACCGTGAGGATGCCGTCCCCGCGGAACTCGCCGTCGCCGGTGGCGAGTTCGGCGGGGATCCGGGTGCGCAGCGAGAGTCCGTCGGCGGCGAGCGCCCACAACCCCGTGCAGTTCACCGCCATGCCGCGAGGGCCGATCCGCGCGACGAGGCAGCCCGAGTGGCCGGTCGTCGCGACGGCGTACACGGCGACGGCGTCGATGGGACCGTCGGGTCCGAGGACCAGCGCGGCACGGGCGCCTGGGAATGCGAGCTCGAGCCAGGACGGGAGCGGGTCGACGCCGAGCGCCGGGTCCAGGAAGGCGCCCATCGGCCCGGGCTTCCGCGCGAGGTCCGACCGTCCGGCGATCGCGCCGGCGGCGGGCGGGGCCACCGGGACCACCGTCACCGTGACCGAGGGTCCGT
>NZ_SDPL01000433.1 GCF_004135055.1 Agromyces binzhouensis
CGAGTGCGGCGCGGACGACCGAGACCGCACGGCAGCCCGCCTGACGGCGAACCGCCTCGGGAGCGCGGCACGGATCGCGCCCCCGAGGCGGGGTCGTCGGGCGGTGACGGATGCCGCGGCGGCCGGCACGCGGCATCCGTCACCGCGGTTCGGGATCAGTCGTCGAACACGACCGTCCACTCCGCGTCGGCGCCGTCTGCCGTCGAGGACCACGCGACGGGGACGGCCACGACCGTGACCTCGCCCTCGCCGGCGGACTTGCCCTTCTCCGCGAGCTCGCCGTCGACGTAGTACCGGAAGGCCGGGTCGTGCGGGATCTGCACCTCGTCGTGGTCGGTGCCCGGGCGGTCCTTGAACTTCGGGCCGATCGGCGCCGACGGGGTCGTCAGCACCGGCACCTTCGCGAAGTCCATGTCGCTCGCCAGGTGGTACGACGTGTACGACGGCTGGTTGTACGTCGTGTTCTGGCGCGCGACCTCGGCGCGGTACTGCGGATCGTGCATGAGGGTCGTGAGCTTGTGCCCGGTGTCCTCGGTGCTCGTGAAGATGCGCAGCGCGGTCGAGTCGGCCGTGCGGACGAGGAGCTCCTCGCGCCAGTCGCCGAGGACGTCGGCGACGAGCGACGGGGTGCCCTTCGTGCCGTTGTTCGTGCGCGTGCCCTCGGCGGCGAGGAGCGTGCCGCGAGTCCAGTCATCGATCGTCGGGGTCGCGTTCCCGCTGCCGTTCACGATCTGGGTCGTGAGGTCGGCGGACCAGCGGATCGACATGTTGGTGCCGGGCGTCGCCGCCGAGAGGATGTCGCCCCCCGTCGAGAGCAGGCCGCTCGCATCGGTGCCGCCGGGCATGCTCGCCCAGACCTCGGTGCCTGCGACATCCGCCCGCACGTCGCCGATCATGCCTCGGCCAGTGTCACGACCCGAGTATGCGCCGAACAGAACCTCGCCGGTCGCCGCGTCGCGCATGACCGATCCGTACGGCGCCCAGGCGCCGCCCTCGTGCACGGTCCAGATCTCCAGGCCGGGGCGGCTCGGGTCGATGTCGGTGACGTGCATGGCGTCGCCGTGCCCGAGCCGGGCGAGGCTGCCGGGCGCCGCGCTGCCCGCCGGCAGCACGTCGTACGAGCTGTAGAGCACGGTGCCGTCGTCGTCGATCGTGGCGGCGCCGTAGACGATCTCGTGCTTCCCGTCGCCGTCGACGTCGGCCGCGCTCAGCGAGTGGAAGCCCTGCGTCGTGATGCCGCCGTACTCGGGGTCGGTGCCGTCGACGCCGTGCGGCGAGTCGTTGAACGGGTTCGACATGGGCGCGTGGCCGGAGTCGACGAAGAAGCGTTCGCTCAGCGCCTCGCCGTCCCAGTCGTACGCGACCATCGTGGTGCGCGTGTAGTAGCCGCGCGCGAAGACCGCCGACGGGCGCTCGCCGTCGAGGTAGGCGACGCCCGCGAGGAATCGGTCGACCCGGTTGCCCGGCTCGATGCGGCTCATCGCGTAGTCGCCCCAGAGCAGGCCGTCGTCGCCGCGACCCGGCTTGTAGGGGATCGTCTGCAGCTCCTGGCCGGTCTCGCCGTCGAAGACCGTGAGGTACTCCGGGCCGTCGACGATGAACCCCTCGAACGTCGTGAGGTCGTTGCGACTGCTGCGGCTCGGCGCGTAGACGTCGATGAAGTGGTCGACCAGCTCCTCGGCGCCCGCCTCGGAGAGCGGGTACTCGTGTACGACCGGGATCCCGAAGGCCTCCTCGAGCGTCGCCGGCCAGTTCCCGGACACGACCTCGGGATGCTCGCTCCAGCCCTGGAACATCTGCACGAGGTGGTCGCGGTAGTCGTCGGCGCTCATGCGGTAGTCGTCGTCGTGCGAGTAGCCCGCCTCGACATCCGCCTCGGGCATGGTGATGAACGCCTCTGCGGCGACCGTACCGTCGGAGTCGTAGGCGACCGACTTGGTGCCGGGCGCGGTCTTCAGCATCGTCTCCGCGCGGCCGTCGCCGTCGAAGTCGTAGGTCATGAACTGGGTGTAGTGCGCGCCGGCGCGGATGTTCACGCCGAGGTCGATGCGGTTCAGAAGCGTGCCGTCGAGCTCGTAGGTGTCGAGGTAGACGGTGCCCGTGTAGCCCTTCTGCGAGACGTCCTTCGAGTTCGATGGATCCCACTTGACCTGGAACTCGTAGGCGCCGTCACCGTCGACGTCGGCGACCGACGCGTCGTTCGCCGAGTAGGTGAACGCCTCGCCGGCCGGCGTCACGCCGTCGGCGGGCTTCTGCAGCGGCAGGTCGTGGTAGCCGTCGGCCCAGGCGGATGTCGCGGCGCTCGCCTCGAGTTCGATGCCGTTCACGATCGGCGCGACGGCGTACTCGGCCGTGGCCGACCCCTCGGCGTCGACGTGGTCGGTGCTGTCGGTGACGGTCGCGATCCGCTCGCCGTCGCGGTAGACGGCGAAGTCGGGGCCGGCCATGCCGGTGCCGGTGGCGCCGGTGGCCTCGGACCCGAGGAGGCGCCAGCTGAGGAACACGCCCTCGCCGGTCGCGACGGCGACGAGGCCTCGGTCGAGCGTCTCGAGGTGCGGGGTGCCGGCGGGCGGGCCGACGTCGGGCGGTGCGGCGTTCGCGGTCTGCGCGACGCCGGC
>NZ_SDPL01000434.1 GCF_004135055.1 Agromyces binzhouensis
CGGCCGCGCGGCTGGGTCTCGACGATCGGGCCGCGCGCGCGGCATCCGCCCTCGAGGCCGCCGACGCCGAGGCGCCCGCCCGCATCGCCTCGGAGTTCACGCCCACCCAGGTCATCACCGTCGTCGGCGCCGCGGCCGGGCTCATCGCCCCGATCGTCGGCACCGAAGCCCGCACCGGCGAACCCATCGCCGAACCCGACGCCGCCGACGCGGCAGGAGAGGACTGACATGCCCGCAGTCGTGCTGATCGGAGCACAGTGGGGCGATGAGGGCAAGGGCAAGGCGACCGACCTGCTCTCCTCGCGCCTGGACTACGTCGTCAAGTTCAACGGCGGCAACAACGCCGGGCACACCGTCGTCGTCGGCGACGAGAAGTACGCCCTGCACCTGCTGCCCTCCGGCATCCTCACGCCGGGCGTCACGCCCGTGATCGCGAACGGCGTGGTCGTCGACATCGAGGTGCTCTTCGAGGAGATCGAGGGGCTCGAGTCGCGCGGCGTCGACACGTCGCAGCTGAAGATCTCGGCGAACGCGCACGTGATCACGCAGTACCACCGCACGCTCGACAAGGTCACCGAGCGCTTCCTCGGCAAGCGCCAGATCGGCACGACGGGTCGCGGCATCGGCCCGAGCTACGCCGACAAGATCAACCGCGTCGGCATCCGCATGCAGGACCTCTTCGACGAGAACATCCTGCGGCAGAAGGTCGAGGGCGCACTCGACCAGAAGAACCACCTGCTCGTGAAGGTCTACAACCGCCGCGCGATCGGGGTCGACGAGATCGTCGAGGAGCTGCTCGGCTACGTCGAGCGGCTGCGCCCGATGGTCACCGACACCTCGCTGCTGCTGCACCGCGCGCTCGAGGCCGGCGATACCGTGCTCTTCGAGGGCGGCCAGGCGACCATGCTCGACGTCGACCACGGCACGTACCCGTTCGTGACGTCGTCGAACGCCACGTCCGGCGGGGCGGTCACCGGGTCGGGCATCGCGCCGAACCGCATCGACCGGGTCATCGGCATCGTGAAGGCCTACACGACCCGCGTCGGCTCGGGTCCGTTCCCGACCGAGCTCTTCGACGAGTGGGGCGAGTTCCTCGCCGAGAAGGGCCACGAGTTCGGCACGACCACCGGTCGTCGGCGGCGCACCGGATGGTACGACGCCCCGATCGCGCGGTACACGGCACGCGTCAACGGCGTGACCGACTTCGTGCTCACCAAGCTCGACGTGCTCACGGGCGTCGACCGCATCCCCGTCGCGGTCGCGTACGACGTCGACGGCGTGATCATGGAGGAGGTCCCGGTCTCGCAGTCCGACTTCCACCACGCCAAGCCCGTCTACGAGGAGTTCCCCGGCTGGACCGAGGACATCTCGGGCGCGCGCTCCTTCGAGGACCTCCCTGCGAACGCCCAGAGCTACGTTCGCGAGCTCGAGGCGATGTCGGGGGCTCGATTCTCCGCGATCGGGGTCGGCCCCGGCCGCGACGAGATCGTGCAGTTGCACGACCTGCTCGACTAGCTCGACCGGCTCGACCTCCTCGACTGGTCGCTCGTACGGCTCGACTGGTCGCTCGTACGGGAGGAACTTCCGGACGACACGCCGTGGCGGCATCCGCCCGCCTCGACGTGTCGGGGAGTTCTTCCTCCCGAAGCGCGCGAGGGCACGTGCCGCCGACCGTGCCAGACTGGGCCGGTGCCAGCCCGCCGCCCGCTCGTCCACACCCTCGAAGGCCGTCACGTGGCCCTGGCTCCGATCACCGAGCACGACGTTCCGGCCCTGCGCACGGCGATCGGGCGCCCCGAGGTGTTCGCGGGCGGCTTCGGTGGCGGGCCGTCCGGCCTCCCCGCCGATGACGCGGCCTTCGAGGCCTTCGCACGCGCCTCCTACACGCCCGCCGCAGACGCGATCCCCTTCGGGGTGCGCCTGCGCGGCGGACCCGACGACGGCGCGCTCGTCGGCGCGACCAAGCTCGGCGACCTCGACCTGCCGAACGAGTCCGCCCACATCGGCTGGACGGGCTTCGACCCGCGCGTGTGGGGCACCGCGGTGAACCCGGAGGTGAAGCTCCTCATGCTCGGGCTCGCATTCGACCACGGGTTCGGCCGGGTGAAGCTGCAGGCGGATGCCGTGAACTCGCGCTCGCGCGCCGCCATCCTGAAGCTCGGGGCGTCCTTCGAGGGCATCCACCGCCGCGCGATGCGCCGCCCCGACGGCTCGTGGCGCGACACGGCGGTGTACGCGATCCTCGTCGACGAGTGGCCCGCCGTGCGGGCCGGCCTCGAGGCGCGGCTCGCGGAGTGGGGCGACCGACCGGTGACGCTGCAGGAGCCGCAGCGAGCCGAGTAGCGGGTCCGCCCGGTCGGGGCCGAGACGAGGATCGGGACGAGGATCGGGACGAGGCGTGCGCCGAGGCCGATCAGCCCCGGCCGCGCTCCGGCAGGTGCAACCGCGCGAGGAAGGCGTCGGTGCCGCGCGGCATCCGCCGCCGGTCGGCGCGCGACACGAGCACGGTCATGAGCACGGCGATCGGCACCGTCCAGGCCGCGGGCTGCTCGATGAGCGGGCGGATGGCGGGCGCCGCCGCCGTGATGAGGGCGCCGCCGAGGATCGCCGCCCCCGA
>NZ_SDPL01000435.1 GCF_004135055.1 Agromyces binzhouensis
GTGCGGATGCCCCGGCACGGCGGCGCCGCGATCGTCCCGACGCGGCGGCCACGCTCGTGCCGGCGCCGATGCGGGTGCGCTCGTCGAGGTCGACCGCGGTCGCGAGCGCCCAGTCGTCCATCGCGACCTCGAGCGGCGTCTGCGGGAGCGCGAGCTCCTCCTCGACCGCCTGCAGGTCGCGGATGAACTCGAGGGCGCTCCCCTGCCGATCGGTCGGTCGCTTCGACATCGAACGGGCGAGCACGGCTTCGAGGGCCCGCGGGACGTCGGGTCGACCGGTCGGCGGGACCCGGGCCCGCTCGATGCGGCCGACGAGGGCGACCGTGCCGTTGTCGCCGCCGGGGATCTCGAACGGGCTGCGCCCGGCGAGGAGCGAGTACACCGTCGCGCCGAGCGACCAGACCTCGCTGGCGACGGTCCCGGCGACCTCGTCGAGGAGCACCTCCGGGGCCGACCACGGCACGGAGAGCCCCACGGCGTCGCTCGCCTCCGCCTGCCCGAGGGTGGCGGCGATGCCGAAGTCCGAGAGCACGGGGTGGCCGTAGGCGGTCGTCAGGATGTTGGAGGGCTTGATGTCGCGGTGGAGCACGCCCTGGCGGTGCGCGGTCTCGACGGCGCTCGCGATCCGGACGCCGATGGAGAGCACCTCGGCGAGCGGGAGCTGCACGGCGCGGTAGCGCTGCCCGAGCGTCGCCGAGCAGTACTCCATGACGAGGTACGGCCGGCCGTCTGCGGCGACGCTCGCCTGGTAGACGGTGAGGATCGACGGATGGCTCGACAGCTGCGCCATGAGGTTCGCCTCGGCCTGGAACATCTGCCGCACCTCGTCGTTGACGACCTCGGCGAGGAGGACCTTCACGGCGACCAGCCGCCGCGGCATGTTCTGCTCGTAGAGGAACACGTCGGCGAAGCCGCCCGATCCGAGGACCCGGATGAACGAGAACCCGGGCAGGTTGGGCGGAGTCGACGGCAGTCTCCTCGACACGATCCTCCCGCCAGCCTCTGTGCGATACGTCACCTCGGCGCCTGGACGCCTCGGGTGTCGCCCCAATTCTAGGGTCGGGCGGATCGTGCGGGATCAGTCCTCGTCGTCGGTTGTGGACGGCCGGACCACCCGGAGCACGTCGACCACGACGACCGTGACGTTGTCGCGTCCGCCGTTGCCCACCGCCGCCTCGACCAGCTGGCGCACGGCCTGCTCGGGCGAACGGCCCGAGATGAGGAAGTGACGGATGCCGTAGGGGGTGAGCTCCTTGGTCAGGCCGTCCGAGCACACCAGGATGCGCATGCCCTCCTGGAGGGGGATCGCCCGGTAGTCGGGGATCGGCGCCTCGTGGAACCCGACCGCTCGCGTGATCACGTTCGAGTGCGGGTGGGTCTCCGCCTCCTCGCGCGTGATCTGGCCGGCGTCGACCAGCTCCTGCACGATCGAGTGGTCGACCGTGAGCTGCTCGAGCACGCCGCCGACGAGGCGGTACACGCGCGAGTCGCCGATGTTGAAGACGATCCACGCCGGCTCGTCCCCGATGACGCCGAGTGCGACGCCCGTCACGGTCGTCCCGCTCCCCTCGTCCGTGACGCCGGCCCCGCGCCCCATGTCGCGCACCGCGAGCTTCAGCGCACCGTCGATCTCGGCGGTCCCGATCGAGGACTTGCCGCCGTGCTCGGCGAGCCGCGTGACGACCGCGGCGCTGGCGAAGTCGCCGGCCGCGTGCCCGCCCATCCCGTCGGCGACGGCGAACAGCGGCACCCGGGCGACGAAGCTGTCCTCGTTGACGGCGCGCCGCAGGCCGGTGTCGGTCGCGGCCGCCCAGGCCAGCGTCACCTCGGTGCCGTCGGGCAGCACGACCGAGTGACGGCTGTTGCCGTTGCCGATCTGCGTCACCCGGTCCCCCACTGTCCGATCGAGTTCATGCGTCGACGCTCCCGAGCGCCGGGAGGATCTCGACGATCGTATCCCCTCCGAGCTGCAGGCTCGTGCCCGGCGTGACCACGAGCGATTCGCCGGAGCGCAGCCTGCGCTGCCCTGCGGCCGTCCGGACCACGGTCCCGTTCGTCGAGCGGAGGTCCGCCGCGACGAGTCGGTCGCCCTCCATGCGGAGTTCGAGGTGCGTCGCCGAGACCACTCCGGCCGGGGAGTGGACGCGGACGAGTGCGACCTCCCCGGTCGCCATCCGCGGGGCGCTCGGGCTCCGGCCGATGAGGACCGGAACCGACACCTCGCCGACCTCGCCTCCCACGACCCGGTAGCGCGGAGCCGGCTGCCCGGGCCCGGCGGGGACCGATGCGACGGATGCCGCGGCATCCGTCGGCCCGTCTGCTGCGGGCCGCCCGGCCAGCTGCGCCCGAGCCGAGCTCGTGAGGACCGTGTCGGCGTCGGCGGCGTTCCCGCGGACGAACCGGACGGTGTCGTCGTCGACGACCTGCATGGGCGCCGTGGGGACCCCGGACGTCGGCCCGCGCCGTTCCCGGGTCGCACGAGACGGCCGAGCGAGCCTCGTGTCGACCTCGGGGTCGCCGGCGCGCGAACCGGGTCGGACCGGGGCGTCGCGCCAGGACCATTCCACGGCCGACGCGCGGAAGGACGCGCGCTCGGCGGGCATGGGCGTGCCGCG
>NZ_SDPL01000436.1 GCF_004135055.1 Agromyces binzhouensis
CGCCGGCTTCGCCGTGTCGGCGATCCTCATCGCGCTGCTCGTGCCCTCGCGCACGCGCCTGGCGGCCGCCGTGCCGGACGCCGTCCAGGAGCGCGGGGCTGCGGAGTCGGGCCACGCGAGCGCGGCGGAGAGCGCGGCCGGTTTCGTCGCCGGTATCCGCTTCATCGCGAAGACGCCGCTCGCGCTCGCCGTGGTGCTGCTCGTGACCCTCACGAACGCCATCGACGCGGCCGGCATGACCGTGTTGAAGCCCGTGTACGCCTCGCAGGTGCTCGGCGATCCCGCCTCGCTCGGGTTCATGATCGGCTGCTTCGCCGCCGGCGCGCTGACGGGTTCGGCCGTGTTCGGGCTCATCGGCCATCGCGCCTCGGGGCGCGTCATGTTCGCCGCGTGCTTCATGCTCGCGGGTGCGCCGCCGTACGCGGCGATGGCGCTCGGCGTGCCGGTCGAGGTGCTGTTCGTCGTGCTCGCACTGTCCGGCCTCGCGGCCGGGGCGCTCAACCCGATGATCTCGACGGCCCTGTTCGGCGTCGTGCCCGACGGCATGCGCGCCCGGGTGTTCGGCGCGATCACCTCGGGGGTCGCGGCGTCGATGCCGATCGGAGCATTCGCGGCCGGTGCCGCGGTCGACGCGTTCGGGTTCGTGCCGGTCGTGGCGGGTGCGGCCGTGCTCTACGCGGTGCTCGGCGCGAGCCCGCTCGTGCTGCGTGCGTTCGACGGGTTGTCGAGCGCACGGGGCGGGGGCTCAGTGTCGGAGGCGGGCGACGAGGCATCCGTCGCAGACCTCGGCGCCGTCGTCGAGTCGCCGCGTTGAGCTCGCGTCAGCGGATGAGGCGCGCGCAGTCGATGCAGAGCGTCGCGGTCGGCCGCGCCTCGAGCCGTGCGACCGTGATCTTGTTGCCGCACCGCTCGCAGACGCCGTAGGTGCCTTCGTCTATGCGTGCGAGCGCGTGGTCGATGTCGGCGAGCTCGTGCTCGACGTCGTGCAGCACCGCCGTGCGCTGCGACCACTCCTGGCTCATGGTCGGGCCGTCGGGGTCGTGCTCGTCGTCGACCGACGTGTCGGATCTCGCCTCGCGGACCGCCGTGATCCCCTCGCTCTGCTCGGCGAGGCGCTCCTCGGCCTCGCGCCGTTCCGCGAGCAGGAGCTCTCGGAACCGCTCGAGCTGCTCGGCTGTGCGGACCCCCGTCGTCACGTGACCACCTCCGTCGTCGTGCACCGGGGCGGTGGGATGGCGTGTCCGCTCCGATGCGGTCCACCGATCCTATGCCAGCCCGCCGACCTCGCGGCCGGGTCGAACGGCCCGGCGGCGTGCCGCGACCGGCCTGCGTGCCGCTCGGGTCGACGTCGTCGGCGGCGAGGCGGGGCTGTCGGGGGCCGCGACTACCATTGACCCGTGGTCACCGCCCTCTATCGCCGCTACCGGCCCGAGACCTTCGCCGAGATGATCGGCCAGTCGCAGGTCACCGAGCCGCTCATGACGGCGCTCCGTACCGACCGGGTGAACCACGCGTACCTCTTCTCCGGCCCTCGCGGCTGCGGCAAGACGACCTCGGCGCGCATCCTGGCGCGCTGCCTGAACTGCGCCGAGGGGCCGACCGACACGCCGTGCGGCGTGTGCCCGAGCTGCGTCGAGCTCTCGCGAGCGGGCGGCGGCTCGCTCGACGTCGTCGAGATCGACGCGGCGAGCCACAACGGCGTCGACGACGCCCGCGACCTGCGTGAGCGCGCGGTGTTCGCGCCGGCCCGCGACCGGTACAAGATCTTCATCCTCGACGAGGCGCACATGGTGACGCCGCAGGGCTTCAACGCGCTGCTGAAGCTCGTGGAGGAGCCGCCCGAGCACGTGAAGTTCATCTTCGCGACGACCGAGCCCGACAAGGTGCTCGGCACCATCCGCTCGCGCACGCACCACTACCCGTTCCGGCTCGTTCCGCCGGCCCCCATGCTCGACTACGTGCAGAAGCTCTGCGACGAAGAGGGCGTGCAGGTCGAGCCCGGGGTGCTCTCGCTCGTCGTGCGGGCCGGCGGCGGCTCGCCGAGAGACACGCTGTCGCTGCTCGACCAGCTGATCGCCGGGTCCGAGGGGACGACGGTCGGGTACGAGCGCGCCGTCGCCCTGCTCGGCTACACGCACGGCGCCCTCCTCGACGACGTCGTCGAGGCGATCGGGGCCGCCGACGCCGCGCGCGCGTTCGCCGCCGCCGATCGCGTCATGCAGACCGGCCAAGACCCGCGCCGGTTCGTGGAGGACCTGCTCGAACGGCTCCGCGACCTCATCGTGGTGGCCGCGACGACCCCCGAGGCTGCGGCCGCCGTGCTGCGCGGCGTGCCGGCCGACGAGCTCGCGCGCATGGCGACCCAGGCGTCCGTGTTCGGTGCCGCCGAGCTCTCGCGCGTGGCCGACCTCGTCAACCAGACCCTCACCGAGATGACCGGTGCGACCTCGCCGCGCCTCCACCTCGAGCTCATGCTCGCGCGCGTCCTCGTCCCGTCGAGCGACGAGACCGAGCGTGGCGCGCTCGCGCGCGTCGAGCGGCTCGAACGCCGCGTCGGGGTGACGGATGCCTCCGGCGCAGCGCCCGCGCCGGCGGCGACCGCGGCTCCGGCCCC
>NZ_SDPL01000437.1 GCF_004135055.1 Agromyces binzhouensis
GGCCGCCCGGTCGAGCCCGTGCAGGCGCGCGGCGACCTCGAGGTTGGCGCGGCCGGTGAGCTCGGCGTAGGCGAGCGGGTGCTCGACGAGGTGGCCGACGCGCGCCCAGGTCGAGGCATCCGCTCGAGTGACGTCGACGCCGCGCACGCGCAGCGCGCCCGAGTCGGGCCGCAGCATGCCGAGGAGCAGGCGCATGAGCGTCGTCTTGCCCGCGCCGTTCAGGCCGACCAGCGCGTGGATCTCGCCCGCCGCCACGTCGAGGTCGATGCCGTGCACGCCCGCGCCCCCGCGGAACGCACGCGCGACGCCGCGGGCCTCGAACCGGGGCGCGGCGCTCATGCGTCGCCCGCTACGACGTCGAGGGCGCGTTCGATGGCCGCGCCGAGGGTGTCGACCTCGCCGTCGGCCCACGCGTAGAGGCCGGTGACGAGCGCGGCGATCACGGCCGATGCGGCGGCGCGGGCCTCGAACGCGGATGCTCCGTCGGCTTCGAGCCGAGCGGCGATCGCCTGCTCGGTGTTCCCCGTGCTCCGCCACATGGCACCGCGCAGCGCGGGCGTGCGCGCCGCGATCCGCACGCGCCGCCGGATCTCCGGCTGCTCGGGTTCGGGCAGCATCCGCCAGGCCGAGCGGATGCCGCGTGCCGCGCGGTGCAGGGGCGGCAGCTCGCGCGGCTGGTCGCCGATGCCCTCGGCGAGGAACGGGTCGTAGGGGTCCTCGAGCACGAGCTGCTCCTTGGTGGCGAAGTGCCGGAAGAAGGTCATCTCGGTGACGCCCGCGGCCCGCGCGATCTCCGCCGCGGAGGTCTGGTCGTACCCCTGGCGCTCGATGAGGTCGAGCCCGTGGTCGATCAGGCGCTGCCGGGTGCGGAGGCGCCTCGGCGTCGGGGTGGTGGACGTGGTCACGGCATAATGTTAGCCACTAACATTCAGGTCGGCAAGGTCCGAGGACCGGTCATCGGGCGGTCGCCCGCGGTCGAGCCCGCGCGACCCGGTGCCCGCCTGCCGGCCGACCCCGCGCGCGCCTGTCAGCCGCATGCGCAAGGGTGGACGCATGCCCTCCCCCGACCCGACCACGACCGCCGACCTCCGCGCCGAGGCGCTCGCCGCCCTCCGCGAGCTCGTCGGCCGCGACGACGCCGAGTTCCACGAGGGCCAGTTCGAGGCGATCGAGGCCCTCGTCGCCGGCCGCCGACGGGCGCTCGTCGTGCAGCGGACGGGCTGGGGCAAGTCGGCCGTGTACTTCGTCGCCACCCTGCTGCTCCGCCGCCGCGGCGGAGGCCCGACGATCCTCGTGTCACCGCTGCTCGCACTCATGCGCGACCAGGTCGCGGCCGCCGAGCGCGCGGGCGTGCGGGCCGTCTCGATCAACTCGGCCAACGCGCACGAGTGGCAGGAGGTCCTCGCCCGCCTCGACGCCGACGAGGTCGACGTGCTGCTCGTCTCGCCCGAGCGGCTGAACAACCCGTCGTTCCGCGAGCAGCAGCTGCCCTCGCTCGTGCGCCGGCTCGGCATGCTCGTGGTCGACGAGGCGCACTGCATCAGCGACTGGGGGCACGACTTCCGGCCCGACTACCGTCGCCTGCGCGACCTCATCGCCGAGATCCCGGCCGACGTGCCCGTGCTCGCGACGACGGCGACCGCGAACAGCCGGGTCGTGGCGGATGTCGCGGAGCAGCTCGGCACCGACGTGCTCACGATCCGCGGGCCGCTCGCCCGGTCCTCGCTCCGGCTCGGCGTGCTCCGGCTGCCCGACTCGACCGGCCGGCTCGCATGGCTCATCGACCACCTCGACGACCTCCCCGGCTCGGGCATCGTCTACGCGCTCACCGTCTCTGCGGCGGTCGACACCGCGCGCGTGCTGCGCGAGCGCGGCCACGACGTGCGTGCCTACACCGGGCAGACCGACCCCGACGAGCGCGAGGAGTCCGAGGGCATGCTGAAGCGCAACGAGGTCAAGGCGCTCATCGCCACGAGCGCGCTCGGCATGGGCTTCGACAAGCCCGACCTCGGCTTCGTCGTGCACCTCGGCGCACCCTCGTCGCCCGTGGCGTACTACCAGCAGGTCGGCCGTGCCGGTCGCGCGAGCGAGAACGCCGACGTGCTGCTGCTGCCCGGCCGCGAGGACCCGGCGATCTGGCACTACTTCGCGACCGCGTCGATGCCCGACGAGGAGCGCGCGCGACGCGTCATCGACGAGCTCTCCGACGTGCCGCTCTCGACGCCCGCGCTCGAGGCGCGCGTCGACATCCGCCGGACCCCGCTCGAACTGCTGCTGAAGGTGCTCGACGTCGACGGCGCCGTGCGGCGCGTGCAGGGCGGCTGGATCGCGACCGGTGCGCCGTGGAGCTACGACGCCGAGCGCTACCGTCGCATCGCGGAGGAGCGCGAGGCCGAGCAGCGCCACATGCTCGAGTACGAGCAGACCGACGGATGCCGCATGGCCTTCCTCCAGCGTTCCCTCGACGACGACACGGCGGCGCCGTGCGGGCGCTGCGACCGGTGCGCGGGCGCCTGGTACCCGGGCGAGGTCGATGCGGATGCCGCGTCCGCCGCCGCGAGCGCGCTCGACCGCGTCGGGG
>NZ_SDPL01000438.1 GCF_004135055.1 Agromyces binzhouensis
CGCGACGAGGGCGACGGATGCCGCGGCATCCGCTGCGCCCGTCGAGACGAGTGCGAGCGCGCGGAACGCCGCCACCGCGTCGGCGAGGTCGCCCGCGTCGGCCGCGACCTCGTCGAGCAGGGCGAGCGATTCCGCCGGTCGGCCGAGGTTGCGGACCGTGGAGGCGAGTTGGATGTGCGCCTCGACTCGGGCCCGCCACGACAGCCCGAGCTCGAGCGATCGGCGGTAGCGCGGCTCGGCCTCCTCCTCGAGGCCTGCGGAGTCGCGGGCTCCCGCCGCCTCGAACGGTCCGCGGGGGTCGTCGTCGGGCAGTTCTGCGGCGAGCGCGTCGATCCGCGCGATCACCTCCCGCTCCCCCAGTTCGGATGCCGCGTCCCAGACCGCGTCGACCCGTCGCTGCCAGTCGTCGCCCATCGCCGCTCGTCCCTTCGATCACGCCGCATCCACCGCGGAGACGACGACGGGGCCGGGCAGTGCTGCCCGACCCCGTCCGTCTCGACCGTCGATTACTCGGCGTCGGCCTTCTTCGACGCGCGCTTGCGCGCCGGCTTCTTCTCGGCCGGAGCCTCCTCGGCCTCGGCGGGCGCCTCATCGGCGGCAGCCTCGGCGGGCGCCTCCTCGGCGCCCTCGTCGTCGCCGGCGACGGCGGTGAACTCCGACAGGTCGACCGGGTTGCCCGCGGCATCCGCGACCTTCGCCTTGCCCAGGGCGATCGCGAGCGCCTTGTTGCGCGCGACCTCGCCGACCATGGCCGGGATCTGGCCGTTCTGGCTCAGGACCTGCACGAACTCGTTCGGGTCCATGCCGTACTGCGCGGCGCCCTGCACGAGGTACTGCGTGAGCTCCTCCTGGCTGACCTGGACCTTCTCGGCCTCGGCGATGGCGTCGAGCACGATCTGGGTCTTGAAGGCCTTGGTGCTCGCCTCGGTGACCTCGGCGCGGTGCTCGTCGTCCTCGAGGCGCCCCTCGGACTCGAGGTGACGGTGCACCTCGTCCTCGATGACGCTGTCGGCGACCGGGACCTCGACGAGCTCGAGGAGCTTGTCGACGAGGAGGTCGCGGGCCTGGGTGCCCTGGCCGAACGACTTGTTCTTCGCGACCTGGTCCTTCAGGCTCGCGGTCAGCTCGTCGAGCGTGTCGAACTCGCTCGCGATCTGCGCGAAGTCGTCGTCGGCCTCGGGGAGCTCGCGCTCCTTCACGGCGGTGACGGTGACGGTGATCTCGGCCGTCTCGCCCTCGTGGTCGCCGCCGAGCAGCTTCGACGAGAACGTCGTGGTCTCGCCGGCGGTCAGCGAGTCGAGCGCCTCGTCGATGCCCTCGAGCAGCTCGCCCGAGCCGAGCTCGTAGGACACGCCGCTGGCCGTGTCGACCTCGGTCTCCTCGATCTTCGCGACGAGGTCGAGCGTGACGAAGTCGCCCGTCTTCGCCGGACGGTCGACCGTGATCAGCGTGCCGAACCGGCTGCGGAGGCGCTCGAGCTCTGCGCTGACCTCGTCGTCGGCGACCTCGACCGAGTCGACGGTCACCTCGAGGCCCGCGTACTCGGGCAGCTCGATCTCGGGACGCACGTCGACCTCGATCGAGAGGAGCAGGTCGCCCGAGAAGTCGGACTCGCTCGGCCACTCGACGATGTCGGCGTTCGGGCGGCCGAGGGGGCGGAGCTCGTGCTCGGTGACCGCGGCGCGGTAGAAGCCGTCGAGGCCCTCGTTGACCGCGTGCTCGAGGACGGCGGCCTTGCCGACCCGCTGGTCGATCACGGGCGCGGGCACCTTGCCCTTGCGGAAACCGGGCACGTTGATCTGCTCGGCGATGTGCTCGTAGGCGTGGGCGATGCTGGGCTTCAGCTCCTCGGGCGTCACCGAGATGGTGAGCTTGGCGCGCGTCGGGCTCAGCTTCTCAACCGAAGTGGTCGGCATGGGGAAGTTTCTCCTGTTTGGTGGAAGTACGTGGTCGAGCCGATGCGACTCGTCGGGGCGACAGGATTCGAACCTGCGACCTCCCGCTCCCAAAGCGGGCGCTCTAGCCAAGCTGAGCTACGCCCCGAGTCGCCGGCTTGACTCGCCGGTCCTGCGCGTCGGCACGCCGAAGCACGTCGAAGCACGGATTGGACCCGGGAAAGTCTACTGCACGAGCCGTGGTGCGCCCGATGCGTCGATCCGACCCGCCCGCGCCGCCTGTGGATGGCGAAGTCAGGGCCGGCACCTATGGTGCCCGGAACGGGCCCGATGCGAGAGTGTGCGCATGACCGACTCGACGCGTCCCGCCGCGCCCGATCTGCGTCGCTGGCCGAGCGATCCCGCCCAGTTCGCCGACACCACGTTGTGCCCCGCCTGCTTCTCGCGCCTGCTCGGCGTCACGTGCGACGTGTGCGGGCTCCGGCTCGACGTCGCCGCGGCGACCGACCTGTTGGCCGCGGGCGTGCGCGTGCGCGATGCGGAGGCGGACCGGCAGTCGATCATCACCCGGATGCGTGCGGAGCAGGCCCCGCCTGCCGTGGCATCCGTGCCGAGCAGCGCGGGCGCGGGCTCCGCGTCCTCGCTCGGGGTGCCGATCGCAGCGCCGCCGCCGG
>NZ_SDPL01000439.1 GCF_004135055.1 Agromyces binzhouensis
CGCGGCGTCGTGCGTCGCAGCGGACGCGGCATCCGCTCCGCGGCGTCGTGCGTCGCAGCGGACGCGGCATCCGCTCAGCCGAGCACGGTGCCGTCGGCGGCGTACGGTTCGATCGCGGCGATCTCGTCGTCGGTCAGCGGGGCCGCGTCGAGCGCGGCGACGTTCTGCTCGAGCTGGGCGACGCTCGAGGCGCCGATGAGCGCGCTCGCGACCTGCGGCACGCGGAGGACCCACGACAGGGCGAGCTGCGCGAGCGACTGTCCGCGGTCGGCGGCGATCGCGTTCAGGGCTCGCGCACGCTCGAGGTACTCCTCGCTGATGCGCTCGGCGGGCAGGAAGTGGCTCGTCGCCGCGCGGGAACCCGCGGGCACCTCCCCGGAGAGGTAGCGATCGGTCAGGAGCCCCTGGGCGAGCGGGGAGAACACGATGGCCGAGGCCCCGACCTCGTCGAGCGCGGGGAAGAGCCCCTCCTCGATGTGCCGGTCGAACATCGAGTAGCGCGGCTGGTGGATCGTCAGCGGCACGCCCTCGGCGGCGAGCGCCGTCGCAGCGGCGATCGTCTGCTCGGGCGAGTAGTTCGAGATGCCCGCGTACAGCGCCTTGCCCTGGCGGACCGCGTGCGCGAGCGCGCCCATCGTCTCCTCGATCGGCGTCTCGGGGTCGGGGCGGTGCGAGTAGAACACGTCGACGTAGTCGAGTCCGAGGCGGCCCAGGCTCTGGTCGAGCGAGGCGAGGAGGTTCTTCCGCGAACCCCATTCCCCGTACGGGCCCTCCCACATGTGGTAGCCCGCCTTCGACGAGATGATGAGCTCGTCGCGGTACGGCTTCAGGTCGGTCGCCAGCAGGCGGCCGAAGTTCTCCTCGGCGCTGCCGGGAGGCGGGCCGTAGTTGTTCGCGAGGTCGAAGTGCGTGACGCCGAGGTCGAATGCGCGGCGCACGATGGCGCGCTGCGTGTCGAGCGGACGGTCGTGGCCGAAGTTGTGCCAGAGCCCGAGGGAGAGGGCGGGCAGCTTCAGGCCGCTCCTCCCGATCCGGTTGTAGGTCATCCGGTCGTAGCGGTCGGGAGAGGCGACGAAGGTCATGCCGGTAGCCTATGGCCGTGATGGAAAGCTTCGTTCTCGCCGGCGGGTGCTTCTGGTGCCTGGATGCCGTCTACCGCACGCTCCGCGGCGTGCACGACGTCGTGTCGGGCTACACGGGCGGCGCGACGCCGAACCCGTCGTACGAGCTCGTCTGCACGGGTGCCACCGGTCATGCCGAGGCGGTGCGCGTCGACTTCGATCCCGAGGTGCTGCCGCGCGAGGTCGTGCTCGACGTCTTCTTCACGCTGCACGACCCGACGCAGCTCAACCGCCAGGGCGCCGACGTCGGCACGCAGTACCGGTCGGCGATGTTCTTCACGGGCGACGAGCAGCGCGAGCTCTTCGAGGCGGCGCGCACGCGCGCCGCAGACTGGTGGCCGGGCGAGGTCGTCACCACGATCGAACCGCTCGGCGACTTCTTCCGGGCCGAGGAGTACCACCAGGACTTCTTCGCGAAGAACCCCGGCCAGGGGTACTGCCTGGCGGTCGCCCTGCCCAAGGTGAACAAGATCCGGCGGTCCTACGCCGACTACATCGTCGCCTGACCCCTCCTCACCACCCCCGACCGCGTCCGGGCCGTCCCCGGAAGGGCCTGCGGTCGACGGATGCCGCGTCCCCGACCGCAACGCTGTGGTGAGCGGCATCCGGGGTCGTTCCGGCACGAGGGCCCCGGATGCCGCGAGCCGCCGATCCGCGGCGGCGTCGAGCCCTGAGGAGCATCCCAATGTCCGACCTCGTGACCATCACCGGCGTCATCGGCAGCGACCCCCGACACACCGTCACCGCGACGGGCCTGCCGATCACCAACTTCCGGCTGGCGTCCACGCGCCGCTTCTTCGACCGGGCCACCGGCGCCTGGACCGACGGGGAGACCAACTGGTACACCGTCTCATCGTTCCGGCAGCTCGCGCTGAACACCGCGCGCTCGCTCCGCAAGGGCGAGCGCGTCGTCGTGCACGGCCGTCTCCGCGTCCGGGCGTGGGAGACCGGCGAGCGCTCGGGCACCGCCATCGAGATCGACGCCGACGCGATCGGCCACGACCTGTCGTGGGGCGTCGCGGTCTACTCCAAGACGTCGGGCGCCCGCCTCGTCGAGACCGCCGGCGCTGAGGGGGAGTCCTCGAACGCGTCCGCCGACCGGGTCGACGGCGACGGCGAGGTGGCCCGCACCGACGTCCCCGACTGGGCGGAGGGTGCCGACTGGACGGTTCCGGAGGACGCAGACGATGACGTCGAGGCGGTCCTCGCTGGCGAGGGGGCCGTGCCCACGCCGCTGCCCGCGTCCTGATCGGCCGGCTCCCGTGGTCCTGCGGTCGCCGGGTCGTAGACTCGGCCTCCGTGGGGACCGAGCGGGCACCGTCGTCGGACGCGACGCCGTCCGGGATGCGGGCCGGGTCGCTCCTGGCGGCGCTCACCGCTGGGGCGCTCGCGATCGCGCTCGCCGGGTGCGCGAGCCCGCAGTTCG
>NZ_SDPL01000044.1 GCF_004135055.1 Agromyces binzhouensis
CGCACGCCGTGAGCGCGACCAGCACGCCGGCCGCGAGGACGGCGGCCGCGCTGCGGGCGACCGCGCGAGTCGGAGCGTGGGCGGTGGGACCGGGCAGGACGCGAGGCGCGGACATGTCTGCCTCCTTCGAACGGCGGTTCCTCGAACCTATGCGGTGCGCGCGCGAACGGTCGGGCCATTGGTCACGCGGCGCCGCTCACGCGGGGGCGCCCGTCACCATCCACGCCCGGCCCCGCGCCCGCAGCGAGAGCGTCACGGCCCGCGCGGCCAGGTAGCCCAGGGAGAACGCGGCGGTGAGCGCCGCGAGCGCCGCCGCGCCCGGGACGTCGGCGCCGGAGGCATCCGCCCACCACACCACGCCGAACGCCATCGGCACGAACGCGGCCAGGTTGACCAGGCCCGTCCACGCCAGGTAGCGGGCGTCGCCCGCACCGATCAGCACGCCGTCGAGCACGAACACGAGGCCGCCGAGCGGTGCCGACAGGCCGAGCACCACGAGCGACGGCGGCAGGAGCGCCGCGACCTCGGCCGACGACGTGAACACCGCCGGCAGCACCCAGGCGGTCGCGATCACGAGGGCGCCGACCACCGCGCCCGCCCCCACGCCCCATTCGACGCAACGGCGGAGCACCGCTCGCACCACGTCGACGTCGCCCGCGCCGAGGCCCTTGCCGATGAGGGCCTGCGCCGCGATCGCGAGCGCGTCGAGCGCGAACCCGAGCGTGAAGTAGATCGTGATCGCCACCTGGTAGGCCGCGAGCTCGTCGCGGCCGAGCGAGGTCGCCGCCCACGTCGCGAGCAGCAGCGCCACGCGCAGGCTCGCCGTGCGGAGGAACAGCCAACCGCCGTCGCGCGCGCCGCGCAGCACGCCCGCGTGGTGGGGCCACGGGCTCGCGCCGACCCGCGCGCCATGCCGCGTCACGACGACCAGGTAGACGAGCACCATGCCCCACTGCGCGACGACGGTGCCGATCGCCGACCCGGCGATGCCCCAGCCGAGGCCGTAGATGAAGAGCGCGTTGAGCGCGATGTTCGCCGCGAAGCCGATCCCGGCGACCCAGAGCGGGGTGCGGGTGTCCTGCAGGCCCCGCAGCAGGCCCGTCGCCGCGAAGACGACGAGCATCGCGGGCAGGCCCGCCATCGAGATCGAGAGGTAGACGGATGCCTCGGCGGCGACGTCCGCCGAGGCGCCGAAGGCGCCCACCAGCCACGGCGCCGCGAACCAGCCCGCGAGGGCGAGCACCGTGCCGAGTCCGAGCGCGAGCCAGAGGCCGTCGATGCCGGCCGCGACGGCGCCGCGTTCGTCGTCGGCTCCGAGTCGCCGCGCGACCGACGGCGTGGTTGCGTACGCGAGGAACACCATGAGGCCGACGATCGTCTGCAGCACGGCGCTCGCGAGGCCGAGGCCCGCGAGCGGTGCCGCGCCGAGGTGGCCGACCATCGCCGTGTCGGCGAGCAGGAACAGCGGCTCGGCGATGAGGGCGCCGAGCGCGGGGACGGCGAGGCGCAGGATGTCGCGGTCGACCGTCCGGCGCGCGGTGATGGAGCTCGCCACTATGCGTCGACGATCTCCTTGCCCAGCGGCGCGAGCGAGACCGGGATCAGCTTGAAGTTCGCGATGCCGAGCGGGATGCCGATGATCGTGAGGCACATGACGATGCCCGTGACGAGGTGCTCGAGCGCGAGCCACCAGCCGGCGAGGAGCACCCAGATGACGTTCCCGATGAACGACCAGGCGCCCGACGTCGGCTTGGAGACGACCTGGCGTCCGAACGGCCAGAGCGAGTAGTTCGCGATGCGGAACGACGCGACGCCCCACGGGATCGTCACGATGAGGATGCACATGAGGAGCCCGGCGAGCATGTACCCGATCCACAGCCAGATGCCCGCGAGGATCAGCCAGACGACGTTCAGGATCGTGTTCAGCATGGCTCGATCATCGCACCGGGCCGGCGCCGACGCGATCCGGAGGACCCCCGGAACGCCGGGGGCGCGCCGGGTCGCCCGCAGGCGTATGATTCCGCGGTGACCTTCCGCGCGTCGGTCCGCGAACCGCGGCCGCACCGCTTCCGACGGGGCATCCGGCTCCACCCGGCACAGGCCGTGGTGGTGGGGTTCGCCGCCGCCGTGATCGCCGGCACCCTGCTCCTCTGGCTCCCGCCGATGACCGTCGATCCCGACGGCACCTCGTTCACGGACGCGCTGTTCACCGCCACCAGCGCCGTCTGCGTGACCGGGCTCACGGTCGTCGACACCGAGCTGCACTGGAGTCCGCTCGGGCACTCGGTGATCCTGCTGCTCATCCAGCTCGGCGGCCTCGGCATCATGATCTTCGCCTCGCTCATCGGCCTCGTGCTCGCGCGCAAGATGAGCGTGCGATCGCGGCTGAACACCGCGGCGGAGGCCAAGGCGGTCGGCTACGACGACGTGCGCGGCCTGGTGCGGGGGATCGTCCTCATCTCGTTCGGCATCGAGGCCGTGACGTGGTTGTTCCTGTTCCCGCGGTTCCTCTTCGGCTACGACTACCAGCCGGCGGATGCCGCGTGGTACGCGCTCTTCCACTCCGTCTCGTCGTTCAACAACGCGGGCTTCGCGCTGTACACGAACAACATGATGGACTTCGTCGCCGACCCGTTCGTCTGCCTGCCGATGTGCGCCGCGATCATCCTCGGCGGTCTCGGCTTCCCGGTCATCATGCAGTTGCGCAAGGAGTTCGGGCGCCCGCGGCACTGGTCGATGAACACGAAGCTCGTGCTGTGGGGCACGGTCGTGCTGCTCGTCGGCGGGTTCGCGTACCTCGCGATCGCCGAGTGGAACAACGAGGGCACGTTCGGGCCGCTGTCCCCGGGCGCCAAGCTCCTCGCCGCGTTCTTCATGTCGACGCAGGCCCGCACGGCGGGCTTCAACAGCATCGACGTGGGCCAGATGCACGACGAGAGCTGGGTCGTGATGGACGTGCTCATGTTCATCGGCGGCGGACCTGCCGGCACCGCCGGCGGCATCAAGGTGACCACGTTCGCGGTGCTCTACTTCATCCTGCTGACCGAGTTCCGCGGCGAGGGCGCGGTCAACATCTTCGGCAAGCGGCTCAGCCGGGCCGTGCACCGCCAGGCGATCACGGTCGCGCTGGTCGCCGTCGGCGCGGTGATGACCGCGATCATCCTCCTCATGCACCTCACGAAGCTCGACCTCGACCTCGTGGCGTTCGAGGCGGTCTCGGCCTTCGCGACCGTCGGCCTGTCGACGGGCATCACGGGCGACCTGCCGCCGAGCGCCGAGGTGGTCCTCGTGCTGCTCATGTTCCTGGGTCGCATCGGCCCGCTCACCCTGGGGTCGGCGATCGCCCTCCGCGATCGCCGCATCCTGTACGAACTCCCGAAGGAGAGGCCCGCCATTGGCTAGGTTCACCCTGTTCGGCGGTGCGAGCGACACGTCGCGCCGCATCGCCGAAGCCGACTCGGTCGCGGTGATCGGACTCGGCCGCTTCGGCAGCTCGCTCGCGCTCGAACTCATGGCCGGCGGCACCGAGGTCCTCGGCATCGACGCCGACGAGGAGATCGTGCAGTCCCTGAACGGCCGCCTCACGCAGGTCGTCCGGGCCGACTCGACGAAGTCCGAGGTGCTGAAGCAGCTCGCCGTCGACGAGTTCGACCGGGTCGTCGTCGCGATCGGCAGCGACATCACGGCGTCGATCCTCACGAGTTCCGTCCTCCTCGGCATGAAGATCCCCGTGATCTGGGCGAAGGCCGTGACCGAGCAGCACGCCGTCATCCTCGAGCAGCTCGGCGTGCACCACGTCATCCGGCCCGAGGCCGAGATGGGGCGGCGGGTCGCCCACCTCGTGCGCGGCGCCGCGCTCGACTACATTGAGATCGAGAAGGGCTACGCGATCGTGAAGACCGCGCCGCCCTCGCGGCTGCACGGAGTCCCGCTCGGCCGGACGGCGCTCCGCAAGGAGCTCGGCGTCACGGTCGCCGCCTTCAAGCGACCCGGCGAGGAGTGGCGCAACGCCGACGCCGAGACCGTGCTCGGGCCCGACGACACCGTGCTCGTCGTCGGACCGACGCGCAAGGCCGAGGGGTTCGCCCAGTTGCGCTGACGTGCCGCGCCGGTTCGCGGCATCCGCCCAGCACTGCCGACCGGGTGCCGCCTAGGCTGTGGGGATGAGCGATGCGACGAAGCCCAGCGGCATCATCCTCGACGAACTCGACGCCGACGTGCGTCCGCAGGACGACCTCTTCCGCCACGTCAACGGCAAGTGGATCGACCGGACCGAGATCCCCGACGACAAGGCGCGCTACGGCAGCTTCATCGTGCTCTACGAGGAGGCCGAGCAGGCCGTCCGCGAGATCATCGAGGAGGCTCAGGCGGCCGAGCCGGGGACGGAGGCGCGCAAGGTCGGCGACCTGTACGCGTCGTTCATGAACGACGAGCGTGCGGAGATGCTCGGCGCGACGCCGATCGCCGGACAGCTCGTCGACGCCTCGCTGCCCGGCACCGTCGCGCAGCTGCTGGAGGCGATCGGCCGCCTCGAGCGCCAGGGGGTCGGCGGGTTCGTCCAGCTCTTCGTCGACAACGACCCCGGCGACCCGGAGCGCTACCTCGTCTTCGTCGAGCAGGGCGGCATCGGCCTGCCCGACGAGAGCTACTACCGCGAGGAGCGCTTCGCGCCGATCCGCGAGAAGTACCTCGGCCACCTCGAGCGGATGTTCGGGCTCGCCGCGCTCGACGACGGCGCCGCGCGGGCGAAGCGCGTGTTCGACCTCGAGACCGAGATCGCGAAGTCCCACTGGACCAACGTCGACTCGCGCGACAGCCAGAAGACGTACAACCTGATGCCCTGGTCCGAGGTCGCCGCCGCGTCATCCGTCGACCTCGACCTGTGGCGCGACGCGATGGGCGTGCCCGACGGGGCGTTCGCCGAACTCGTCGTGCGGCAGCCCAGCTTCGTCGAGGGCGTCGGTGCGCTGATGACCGCCGACCGCCTGCCCGCGTGGCGCGACTGGCTCGCGTGGCAGGTCGTCCACGGCTCGGCGCCGTACCTCGGCAAGGCCTTCGTCGAGGAGAACTTCGACTTCTACGGCCGCACGCTCACCGGCACGCCCCAGCTGCGCGAGCGCTGGAAGCGGGGCGTCTCGTTCGTCGAGGGCGCCATGGGCGAGGCCGTCGGCCGCATCTACGTGGAGCGGCACTTCCCGCCCGCGGCGAAGGAGGCCATGGACGAGCTCGTCGCGAACCTCGTCGAGGCCTACCGCGACTCGATCGCCGGGCTCGACTGGATGGGCGAGGAGACCCGCGAGAAGGCGCTCGAGAAGCTCGAGAAGTTCACGCCGAAGATCGGCTACCCGGTGAAGTGGCGGGACTACTCGACGCTCGAGGTCTCCGCGGCCGACCTCGTCGCGAACGTGCGTGCGGCGGCCGAGTTCGAGTTCCAGCGTCAGCTCGGCAAGATCGGCAAGCCCCTCGACCGCGACGAGTGGTTCATGACGCCGCAGACGATCAACGCGTACTACAACCCGGGGTTCAACGAGATCGTCTTCCCCGCCGCCATCCTCCAGTTCCCGTTCTTCGACGAGAATCGCGACGCGGCGGCGAACTACGGCGCGATCGGCGCGGTCATCGGGCACGAGATCGGCCACGGCTTCGACGACCAGGGCTCGCGCTTCGACGGCGACGGCCGGCTCGTCGACTGGTGGACCGAGGCCGACCGCGCCGCGTTCGAGGAGCGCACGAAGACGCTCATCGAGCAGTACGACGTGCTGGTCCCGGCGCAGCTCGCCGACGGCGCCGCCGACGACGGGGGCGAGGCGGATGCCGCGGGCGCACCCGCGCACGTCAACGGCGCGCTCACGATCGGCGAGAACATCGGCGACCTCGGGGGCCTGGCGATCGCCTGGAAGGCGTACCTGCTCTCGCTGAGCGGCAGGAAGGCGCCCGTGATCGACGGACTCACCGGCGCGCAGCGGTTCTTCCTGTCCTGGGCGCAGGCCTGGCAGATGAAGGGGCGCGATGCCGAGGTCGAGCGGCTGCTCGCGATCGATCCGCACTCGCCGAACGAATTCCGGTGCAACCAGATCGTGCGCAACATCGACGAGTTCTACACTGGCTTCGAGGTCACGCCCGATGACGAGCTCTGGCTCGACCCGGCCGATCGCGTCCGCATCTGGTAGCACCTCACCCCAGACCCCCGTCCGATCCCGTCGAGCGCACCGCGATGCCGCGGTGGGGGAGCGCGCGACCCGAACGAAAGCCGCTGTTCCTGTCGTGGTGACCTCGTCCCAGGGTTCCGAGCGCCGTGCTCGGCACGCATCCTTCCGACGAGGCCGCCATCGCGGCGACGAGCTCGCCGAGGACTTCTCGCGCGGCTTCGACTCCCTCGGCGAGCTCGCGCTGGGCGGCGTCCAGGTCTCGGCGCGCGCGACCGACCTCGCGACGGGTCGCGTGCTGTTCTCCGTCGACGACCACGTGGTGATGCCGACCGCGTCGATCGGCAAGGTGCTGCTGCTCGTCGAGGTCGCCTCGCGCCTCGGCCAGGCGAGCCCCGAGGCGTTCACCGTGCTCGACCGGGCGCCGCGCGACGCCGTCGGCGACTCGGGCATCTGGCAGCACCTGCAGACGCCGTCGCTGCCGATGTCCGACCTCGCGGCGCTCGTCGGCGCGACGAGCGACAACCTCGCGACGAACGTCCTGATCCGCCACGTGGGCCTCGAGTCGGTGCGGTCGCGGACGGAGGCGCTGGGTCTCACGCGCACGGCGCTGCTCGACCTCGTGCGCGACCACCGGGGGCCCGACGACGCGCCGCAGCTGTCGATCGGCTCGGCGAAGGAGCTCACGTGGCTGTTCGCGTCGCTCGCGCGCGGCGAGATCGTGAGCCCCGAGGTGTCGCAGCGGGTGGTCGGATGGCTGTCGCTCAACGCCGACCTCTCGATGGTCGCGTCGGCGTTCGGGCTCGACCCGTTGGCGCACCGCACGCCCGACCACGGCCTGCTCCTGATGAACAAGACGGGCACCGACGGCGGCGTCCGCAGCGAGGTCGGCGTGCTCCGCGGCCCGCGTGCCGGGGTGGCGTACGCGGTGTCGATGTACTTCGCCGACACGCAGCTCGCGTCGCGCCTCGCGGTGCTCGACGGCATGCGACGGGTCGGGGCCGACCTGCTCGAGTACGTGCACTGAGCGGCGCTCGACGGCGTGCCACCGGCCGCGGCACATCGTCGCGTGCGCCATTCTTGCGTGCTGAGGTCCCCATACGCACGTTCATTGCATGTGACGGCGGACCCGCGCTCGCAGTTTGCGAATATCCCTCCCGTGACGCACACTTGTGCCTGCTCTCACCGATAGGAGGATCATGTCCGGCCGAGCCGCCCCGTCATCCCCGGCGTCCATGCACGAGGTCTCCGAGCGCACCTCGGACCTCGTCGAGCTCGTGCTCCGGTACGCGCGCGACCGGATCCTCTCGACCGAGACCCCGCTCGACAAGCCGATCCCTCCCATCGACCTCGGCCGCCTCGCCGGCCGCAGCATCGACGAGCACGGCATCGGCGCGGACCGGGCGCTCTCGCGGTTCGAGCACGTGCTCGCGCCGGCGTGCATCACGACCGACCACCCGCAGTACCTCTCGTTCATCCCGACGGCGCCGACGAAGGCCGCGGTCGCGTTCGACCTCGTCGTCTCGGCCAGTGCGCTCTACGGCGGGTCCTGGCTCGAGGGGGCGGGCGCCGTGTACGCCGAGAACGAGGTGCTGACCTGGCTCGCCGCCGAGTTCGGCCTGCCGTCCACCGCGGGCGGGGTGTTCGTCCAGGGCGGCACGCTCGGCAACCTCTCCGCCCTCGTGGCGGCCCGCGAGCACGCGCGCGCCACCGTCGCCCGCGACGGCACGGAGACGCCGCAGCGCTGGAAGGTGGTCTGCAGCGCCGAGGCGCACTCGTCGATCGCCTCCGCGGCGAGGGTCATGGACGTCGACGTCGTCGCCGTGGACCCGGGCGAGGACGGGGTGCTCCGCGGAGCCGCCGTGAGGTCCGCACTCGACGAGCACGGCGCATCCGTCTTCGCCGTCGTCGCGACCGCCGGATCGACGAATTTCGGCATCATCGACGACCTCGCCTCGATCGCCGCGCTCAAGGACGAGTTCGACGTGTGGTTCCACGTCGACGGGGCCTACGGCCTGGCCGGCATGCTCTCCCCGGTCGCCCGGAACCGGTTCGCCGGCGTGGAACGAGCCGACTCGGTGATCGTGGACCCGCACAAGTGGCTGTTCGCGCCGTTCGACGCGTGCGCGCTGATCTACCGCGACCCGGAGGCCGGACGCCGCGCGCACACGCAGCACGCCGAGTACCTCGACACGCTGACCGAGACGAGCGAGTGGAGCCCGTCCGACTACGCGGCCCACCTCACCCGACGGGCGCGCGGCCTGCCGCTCTGGTTCTCGCTCGCGACGCACGGCGCGGCGGCCTACCGCGAGGCGATCGGCGCCTCGATCCGGCTGGCGCAGGACATCGCGCGCGAGATCGAACGCCGTGACGGATTCCGGCTGGTGCGCGAACCGCAGCTGTCGGTCGTCGTCTTCGAGCGCGAGGGATGGACGAAGGCCGACTACGCGCGGTGGTCGACCCGGCTGCTCGACGAGCAGCACGCGTTCGTCACGCCGAGCTCCCACGCGGGGCGTCCGAACACGCGGTTCGCGATCGTCAACCCGATGACGAGCTTCGACCAGCTCACGGCGATCCTGGACACCATGGCCTGACCTCGGCCCGCAGGGCCGATCGAGTCGATCGTCGGCCGCGCAGCTCAGCCGAGCTTGCCGATCACGCGCTCGAGGCGTTCGCCGAGGCGGTCCGCGTCGATCGGGCCGGCCGGATCGTCCGCGGCGCGCCGCGCCCAGCTGAGCCCGACGTAGCGCATGAGCCCGGCGAGCAGGTGCGTGATGATCTCGGCCTGCTCGGGGAGGTCGGCGAGCTCGGCCTCGTCCGCCCCGTCGCGGAGCGCGTCCTGGCGGAGGCGGAGCTCGAGGATCTGGCGGAGCTCGGCCTCGATGGCGGCGAGCCGCTCCATCTGGCGCGCGAGGAGCGCGGGGTTCTGCGAGACCGCGGTGATGCGGCGCACGAGGAGCGTCGGGTCCGCCGGCAGGCTGCCGGGCTCGATCCGGACGAGGCCGGCGGCCTCCGCGAGCAGCGGGCCGTCCGAGACGATGAACTCCCGGGCGGCCTGCTGGTCGATGACCGGCTCGTCGGTGCCGAGCAGCGCGGCATCCTTCGTCTTGAAGTGGTTGAAGAAGGTCCGCTGGCTGATGCCGGCGGCGTGGCAGATCATGTCGACCGTGACCTGGTCGTAGCCGTGCTCGTCGACGAGGTCGATCGCGGCGCGTTCGATCGCGGCGCTCGTCTCGGCGACGCCGCGACGCCGCGATCCGGGTTCGGTCGACATGATCCGCCTCCTGGTCGATTACTCGTACCGTAGCGAGTCGATCGGGTCCTGACGTGCCGCCCTGCGGGCGGGCAGCACGCCGGACAGGAACGCGACGAGCATGATCACGAGGATCACGATGGCCACGTTGGCGGGGTCGAACAGCAGGATCGTGAGGCCCGGCAGGTCGGCGAGCGGTCCGGCGGACAGCGCCGTCGAGATCGCCGAGCCGAGCCCGATCGCGGCGACCGCGCCGATCGCGGATCCGAGGAAGCCGATGACGACGGCCTCGAGGCTGAACAGCGAGAAGACCCGACCGTTCGACATCCCCATGGCCTTCATGAGGCCGATCTCGCGCGTGCGTTCCTGCACGCTCATGAGCAGCGTGTTCACGATGCCGAAGGATGCCGCGAGCAGCGCGATCACCGAGAACGCGCTGAGCACGCCGATGATGCCGTTGATGACGGTCTGGATGACGCCGAGCTGGTCCTCGACGGTCTGGCCCGCGAGGTCGGCGTCGGCGAGCCGGGACTTGACGTCCTCGACGTCCTCGTCGGTCACGGCGCCGCCCGGCCCGGTCCCGTCGAGGTGCGCGACCGCGAGCACGTACGCCTCGGGCTGCCCGGGGATGGCCTGCGCCTCGGTGACGGCGTCGGTCAGGCTCTCGTTCGCCCCGGCCCCGGCCGCGAACAGGCTCGCGCGGGCGATCCCGGCGACCTCCGCCTCGATCGTCCGCTCGGACTGCATGGCATCGGTGTACCCGAGCGCGACCGTCTGGCCGATCGCCGACTCGGCGCCGTCGTATCCGAGGGCGTCGACGTAGTCCTCCTGGAGGATGACCTGCGCCGTGTCCGTCCGGTTGTCGAGCTGGTCGCCCGCCACGAGGTCGCTCCGGCCGAGCGAGGAGCTCGGGTTGATGTCGAGTTCGTAGCGGTCCTGCGCGTCGCCGTCCGCGGTGGCGATCCAGTCGATCGTGATCTGCCGGACGGGCTCGACCCGGTCCACGCCCTCCGTTCCGCGCATCGCCTCGAGGTCGTCGGAGTTCAGCAGCGTGCCCGAGCCGAGCGGATTGGGTTGCGTGGCCTGCTGGCGCCCGTCGGCCTCGAACGGCGTCGGTCCCTCGGTCGATTCCGCGGAGGCCGCCGGAGCGACCAGGAGCGCGTCGCCGGTGCTGACCGTCGCGACCTGCCTGGTGACGTAGTCGTTCACGCCGGCGCCGAGCGCGGTCGTGAGCGTGAGCGTGAACGCGCCCACGAACAGGCTCAGCACCGTCAGCGTGGTGCGCAGCCTGCTGCGGAACGCGTTCCGAGCGGCGTTGGCGATGATGTCGGCGGTCCTCATCGTTCCGCTCCTTCCACGGTCAGGCCGTCGGCGATGGTGACGTGGCGATCGCACCGGGCGGCGAGGTCGTCGTCGTGCGTGACGACGACGAGGGTGATGCCCCGTTCGCGCTGGAGGCCGAAGAGGATGTCCTCGACCTGCGATCCGGTGGCGGTGTCGAGGTTGCCGGTGGGTTCGTCGGCGAAGATGACGTCGGGATCGTTGACGAGCGCGCGGGCGATGACGACGCGCTGCTTCTGGCCGCCGGAGAGGTCGTTGGCCCGGTTCCCCGCCTTGTCGGCGAGCCCCAGGGCGTCGAGTACCGCCATGCCGCGCCGGGCGCGCTCGCGCGGTGCCACGCCGGCGACGAGGAGCGGCAGGGTGACGTTCTCGAGGACGGACTGCTGCGCGGTGAGGAAGAACTGCTGGAACACGAACCCGAACCGTTCGTTGCGCAGGCGGTTGATCCGCTTCGCCGAGGCGGATGCCGCATCCTCGCCGTCCACCTCGACCGCGCCGGTGGTGGGCCGGTCGAGCAGGGCGAGCAGGTGCATCAGGGTCGACTTGCCCGAGCCCGACTTGCCCACGATCGCGAGGGACTCCCCGCGGTGGACGTCGAGCGACACGCCTTTCAGGGCGTCGAACCGGGAGTGCCCGGCGCCGTAGGTCTTGGTCAGCGCGTGCGCGCTGAGCACCGGCGGGGCGCCTGGTGCGGGTGCGGGGGCCATGGCGAGTCTTCCTTTCACTGGGTGCAGAATCATGGTGCAGCGACTGCAACAGTGACTGACGGGCCTGTGAAACCGCCCGGAACGCCGACGGGCGGCGGACGGCACCCGGTGCCATCCGCCGCCCGCGGTCGCCTCGACGCTCAGTCCGCGGTCGCGACGACCTCGATCCGCATGACGAGGCCCGCGAAGGAGACGGAACCGGCGGGCGTGGCCCACGCCCGCGTGCCCGGCTCGCGGGTCAGGGTCGTCCGGAACTGCGGCGACTCCTCGAAGCTCGTGCCGCTCGCGGTGCGGGCGCTCGAGGCCACCGTCTCGCGTGCGAGGTCGCGCAGCGAGTAGACCCCGCCCGAACCCTCGAGCGAGTCCCAGACGTCGGCGCGCTCGGCCACCGGACCCGCGGTGGGCCGGACAGCCGACGAGCCCTCGGCCGCCAGCGCCAGGCCTCGCCTGAGGTTGACGGAGTCGCCGGCGGTGGCGTAGCTCCAGCGCACCCCGGTGACGCCGCCATCGGCTTCGCGTGCGTCGCCCAGGTCGAGCAGCGACGCGCCGTGCTCGCCGATCACGCGCCCGACGCCGGTCGTCCGGTCGAGGACGACGGCCGTGGTCTCGTCGATGCCGAGCACCAGGTCGTGCCCGGTCTCGAGGCCGAGCTTGACCGCGCGGCCCTGGCGGCCCCAGGTGGTGAAGTGGCTGTCGATCTGCACGCCCTCGACGAAGCCGAAGCCGCCGGAGGGCAGGTAGCCGAGTTCGGTCGGGTCGTCGAGGTAGCCCGCCGTCGCGCCATCCCGCCAGGCTTCGTACGACTCGCCCCCGGTCACCATGTCGGCGCCCTGCTGGATCGCCAGGCCGGCGCTGACGCCCGCGACCACGCCGCGGTCGGCGGCTGCGCGGAGCGCGGTGAGCACGGGGGTGTCCGCGCACGACTCGAACGCCTCGAGCGGTGCGGGTTCGCAGTCCTGGAGGGTCCGGACGTAGCGCATCTGGTCCCCGCCGCCGAAGAAGACGCCGGTGGCGCTCGCGATCTCGGCGACGACGGCGGGATCGTCCGCGCGGTCGGGTCGGTACTCGTCGCCGGGGTAGTCGACGGCCGTGTCGACGGGCACGGCGTAGGTCTCTGCTCCGTACTGCTGGAACAGGTCCGAGTAGTACAGGCCGTTGGCGGCGGCGTTGTTGAGCGACGCATCGGCGGCCTGCTCCGGCGTTCGCGCGGATCGGGCTGCGGCGGTCACGATCGCGATGCGCGCCTTCTCCGGGCCCGCGCCGTCGGGGTCGGCGAGGTCGACGATGGACTGCAGGATCTCGGCGTTCTCGTCGAGGTTGCCGCCGATCAGGACGGCGTGGGGAGCGGTCGCGTGCACGCCCGGGGCGGACGCGGCGGCCGCGGCGGTCGCGGGCGCCAGCGAGAGGACGAG
>NZ_SDPL01000440.1 GCF_004135055.1 Agromyces binzhouensis
CCGACACGATCGCGGCGCTCGCCGCGGCGCTCGGCGTCGCGGGGGAGCCCGTGCTCGCCGACGGCGCCTGGACGGTCGGCCCGCAGGACGGCACCGCGCCGACGCTGTGGGTGTCGCTCGACGGCACGATGAGCTTCTCCTACTCGGACCCCGGCAAGGACCCCTGGGTCTGCGAGGAGGGCACCGGGGTGTGCGAGCCGACAGGCGACCTCCCCGGCGAGGATGCCGCGATCGTCGCGCTGCGCGACCTCCTCGCATCGGCCGGCCGCGACCCCGGATCGTACGAGTTCTCCTCCGAGACGTGGGAGGGCGCGGTCACCCGCACGGCGTCCGCGTGGCCCGTCGTCGACGGCCAGCGCGTCGACACCGGCTGGTCGGTCGAGATCACGCAGGACGGCCTGTACAGCGCCTACGGTGCCCTCGCCGAACTCGTGCCGCTCGGCGACTACCCGGTCGTGAGCGAGCAGGAGGCGTTCGAGCGTCTCTCCGACCCGCGGTTCGGCGCGCAGATGACCATCATGCCGTTCGCGGTCCGCGAGCAGGCGAGCGATGACATCGCCGAGTGGGTGCCGCCGACCGAGCCGCCCGCCGTTCCGGCCCCCGGCACCGCGATCTCGTGGCCGGTGAACGACGTCGACATCGTCGAGGCCCGACTCGGGCTCGCGAGCCAGTGGCAGTCCGACGGCAGCGTCCTCGTCGTCCCGGCGTACGAGTTCACCGACGCCGAGGGCGGCGCCTGGTCCGTCGTCGCGGTCGCCGAGGAGCGGCTCGACTTCTCGACGGAGTAGGCCGGCACCGAGGACTCGGACAGCGGGGCGGCCTGTCGGAGCCCGGACGATCGGGCTAGGGTCGAGGCATCCCGCGCCGGTGCGGGAGGGGGAGCCGAGGCACATGAGCGATCACGTCTACCGCGTCACCGAGATCGTCGGGAGTTCGCCGGAGGGCACGGACACCGCGATCCGAAACGCCATCGCGCGAGCGACCGCGACGCTGCGGCACGTCGACTGGTTCGAGGTCGTCTCCACGCGTGGTGTCGTCGAGGAGGGCGGCGTCGCGCACTTCCAGGTCACGCTGAAGGTCGGGTTCCGACTCGAGGAGTAGGGGACCGGCCGCAGCCGGCGCCGTGACCGCGACGGGAGCTAGCCGAGCCCCGCAGCGGTGTCGTCGCGCGGCTCGTTCCGCAGGCGCGGCTCGGTGCGAAGCTCGGGACGCACGCCGGCCTTGTCCGCGTAGAAGGCGCGGATCCGGTCCATGTCGGACGCGACGTCGCCCGTGAGCTCGAACGTCGGGCCGAGGCCCGTCGTCATGGTCGTGCGGTCGACGAACCCGAGGGTCACCGGCATCCCCGTCTCGCGCGCGATGCGGTAGAAGCCCGACTTCCAGTAGTCGTTCGAGCCGCGCGTGCCATCGGGGGTCACGACCAGCCCGAACACCTCGCCCGCGTGGATCCGCGCCACGACCTCGCCGACGACCCGGCTCGGGTCGTCGCGGTCGACCGGGATGCCGCCGAGTCCGCGCATGATCGGGCCGCGCCATCCGCTGAACAGGCTCTTCTTGCCGAGCCACCGCACGTCGATGCGGTAGTGCCATGCGATCGCGAGCATGAGCACGAAGTCCCAGTTGGAGGTGTGCGGGGCGCCGATCAGGACGGACGGACGGCCGGGAGCCGACTCGCCCGCGAGCGACCACCTGCTGAAGGCCCAGTAGACGCGGGCGACGAGACCTCGGAGCATCCGGCAACCCTATGCGAGCGAGCATGCTCGCAGCGGCATGTGCCCTCCGCGTCAGCTGCGGAAGAACTCGTTCGCCGCGCGCGTGTAGAGCAGCAGCAGCCCGATGAGGGCGACCAGCGCGGCCACCAGTGCGGGCCAGAACACGGCCGGAACCGCGATCATCGCCCACACGGCCGTGATCAGGTTCAGCACGAACACGATGGAGACGAGGATGCGCGCCCCGTTGCTGCCGCGGAACAGCCCGAGGCTGACGAGGAACGTGATCGCCCCGATCACCACCTGCGTCCACCCGGTCGCGGCCGAATCGCCTCCGGTGAGGGTGAGGACGCCGCCGATGATCTGCAGCAGTCCGGAGATCCACGCGAGAACCGCGACGAGGGTCACGCCGCCGGGTCGAGTCGCCATATCGTGCTCCGTCCGTCAGGGCCGCCGGGATGCGGCGTCGCCGTCACGCTATCGCGCAGCGGGCCGCGGTCACCAGCATCCGCGCGGGTCCGCCCGTGTATCGATCGGATTCCGAGTGCCCGCCCGGGACCTCGCGCGGATGCCGGGCGCCGGTGGTCGTCCCTATGATCGCGCTGTGGACCCGTACGCCGCTCGCGCGACCCTCCAGATCCCGCCCGACGCCCCGTTGTCGATGGAGCTCATCGACGACGCCTACCAGCGCGAGTTCTGGCTTCGACATCCCTCTCGATACCCGGACGCCGACGGTCGCCGTGCCGCGGAGGCGTGGCGCGACACGCTGACTCGCGCCCGAGCGGTGCTCGTGGCGGAGCTCGCGTCGCCCGCGCCGACGGGAGCGCTCGCGGCGAC
>NZ_SDPL01000441.1 GCF_004135055.1 Agromyces binzhouensis
AGTCCGCGGTGAGCGACTACGACGGCCTCGACGCCGACGGGCTGCCCGTCCGGCTCGCCCCGCCGCGACTCGAACCGCGGGAGGCGGTCCCGGCGCCCCGCGGCATCCGCCTCGACGCCGACACCGTCTCGGCCGGTTCCCTCGGCCTCGTCGCCGAACTGGCCCACGCGACCGGGCGCCTGCCCGTCGCCGACGACGAGGCGCTCTACCTCCGAGCGCCCGACGTGACCCCGTCGGCCGGCAAGCGGGTGCTGCGATGAGCCTCATGCTGCGCCGCGCCGGCCTCGGCGACCTCGACGCGATCATGCGGCTCGAGCGAGCCACGTTCACCAGCGACGCCTGGCCGGAGTCCGCCATGCGGAGCGAGCTGGAGTCGACGCACGCGTACTACCTCGTCGCCGTCGACGACTCGCGGCCCGACGAACCCGTGGCGTACGCCGGGCTGCTCGCGCCGCGCGGATCCGGGCAGGGCGACATCCAGACCATCGCGGTCGAAGCCTCCCATCGCGGTGCCGGCCTCGGACGCGCGCTCATGCAGGCGCTCATCGACGAGGCCCGCCGACGCGGCGCGGCCGAACTCTACCTCGAGGTCCGCGCCGACAACTCGACCGCGCGACAGCTGTACGCCTCGCTCGGCTTCATCGAGATCGGCCTGCGGCGCGCCTACTACCAGCCCGACGGCGTCGATGCGATCACCATGCGGCTCGACGTGCCGCCGGCGGTCACCCGCCCGGCCGACGCCCCGTCAGGAGGAACGCAGTGAACCGCGACGCGCCGCTCGTGCTCGGCATCGAGACCTCCTGCGACGAGACGGGCATCGGCATCGTCCGCGGCACCGAGCTCCTCGCCAACGCCATCGCCTCGTCGATGGACGAGCACGCCCGCTACGGCGGGGTCGTGCCCGAGGTCGCCGCGAGGGCGCACCTCGAGGCGCTCGGCCCGACCATCCGTGCCGCGCTCGACGAGGCATCCGTCGACCTCGCCGACCTCGACGCGGTCGCCGTGACGAACGGGCCGGGCCTCGCGGGCGCGCTCATGGTCGGCGTCGGGGCCGCGAAGGCGCTCGCGCTCTCGCTCGAGACGCCCGTGTACGCGGTGAACCACCTCGTCGGGCACGTCGGCGCCGACCTCATCGGCGACCGCCCGCTCGAGACGCCGAGCGTGGCGCTGCTCGTCTCCGGCGGGCACACCTCGCTGCTGCTCGTCCGCGACCTCGATTCCGACGTCGAACTGCTCGGCGAGACCATCGACGACGCGGCCGGCGAGGCCTTCGACAAGGTCGCGCGGCTGCTCGGGCTGCCGTACCCGGGCGGGCCCGAGATCGACCGGGCCGCCGTCGGCGGAGACCCCGACGCGATCCGGTTCCCGCGCGGGCTCACCAGGCCGAAGGACCTCGAGCGCCATCGCTACGACTTCTCGTTCTCGGGGCTCAAGACCGCGGTCGCGCGCTGGGTGGAGCAGCGCGAGGCGGCGGGTGAGCCCGTGCCGCTCGCCGACGTCGCCGCGAGCTTCCGCGAGGCGGTCGTCGACGTGCTCGTCTCGAAGGCGATCGCCGCGTGCACCGACCTCGGCGTGCCCCGGCTGCTGCTGGGCGGCGGCGTCGTCGCCAACCGGCGGCTCCGCGAAGTGGCGGAGGCGAGGGCGGATGCCGCGGGCATCGCGCTGCGCATCCCGCCGCTGTCCCTCTGCACCGACAACGGCGCGATGATCGCGGCGCTCGGAGCGCGTCTCATCATGGCCGGGCACGAGCCGTCGTCGCTGGAGTTCGGCGCCGACTCGACGCTCCCGGTGACGGACATCCAGAGCTGATCCGGGCCTCGTCGCGATGGGTACTTGTGCCCGCGCGGGACGTCCGCGCTGCGCGCTAGGGTGAGCGAAGAAACCCCGCGTTCGCGGGGCGGACGACCCGCGCCGCGAGCGTTGACAGCACCCCGCGGCGCTGCCAGCATGGCCGGGTCCGCGCTTGCACGAGAGGAAACCGCACCCATGACCGACCCCAACACGCCCGATCCGAACGCGTCGAACGTCCCGCCGCCTCCGCCCGCCCCGCCGGCCCAGCCGGCGCCGTCGTACGGTGCGACCCCGTCGTACGGCGCCCCGGCGCCGCAGAAGACCAACGTCCTCGCCATCGTCTCGCTGGTGTCGTCGTTCTTCATCTCGCTCGTCGCCATCATCACCGGCCACATCGCGCTGAGCCAGATCAAGAAGACCGGCGAGCAGGGCCGCGGCCTCGCGATCGCCGGCCTCATCATCGGGTACGTCGGGCTGGTCGTCGGCATCATCATCGCGATCGTGTGGTTCGCGATCCTCGGCGCCGCGATCAGCAGCGGCTCGTACACGTACACGAACTGATCCGCCCGCAGCACGGAAGGGGCTCGGCATGAGCGATCCCACCAACCCGGACCAGCCGACGGAGCCGGCACCGCCGACGCCGACGGAACCGACGGTCCCGGTGGAGCCTGCCGAGCCCGCCGTGCCCGCGGAGCCGGTCGAGCCGGCCGTGCCCGCGGAGCCGGTCGAGCCGACCGTGCCCG
>NZ_SDPL01000442.1 GCF_004135055.1 Agromyces binzhouensis
GACGAAGCCGGAACGCCGCGCGAGGATCGGCCGCGCGTCGCCCGGCCGCTCCGGGGCGGGCGCCGTCGCGCGATCGTCGGCCCCCACGCGGGCGATGGTGCGCGCGGTCTCGCGATGCACGTCGCGCAGCATCGTCTCGACCCGCAGCCGGCTCGCGAGGTGGGCCAGGAAGAGCACGAGGACGACGACGCTCATGAGCGTGAGCACGAAGGCGACGGTCACCGCGATCCGGGGGACCCGATCGCCGGCGTCCTCGACGGTGCGCAGCACGGTCAGGGCGTACGCGAAGGTGCCGAGGAAGATCGCGAGGGTCAGGTGGACCATGCCGTCCGACGCGAACTGGCGGAGCACGCGCGGAGACGCCTGGTTGCTCGCGAGCTGCAGGGCGACCACGGTGAGCGAGAAGGTCAGCGAGGTCGCGGTGATGAGCGAGCCGCTGATCGTCGTGAGCACCGCCCGCGCGGCCTCGGTCCCCCCGCTGAAGAGCAGTGCTCCGAGCCAGGGCGGGAGCTGATCGTCGACCGCGGCGTCGAGCAGCGGGAGCAGCACGCCGGCGATGACGGCGGCGATGATCGCCGCGACGGGCAGCGGCCAGATCCGCGACGACACGGACTCGGCGAGGGTGGCCCACCAGCGGCGGGCTCCGTCGGACGTCGTCGTCATTCGTCGAACCTCCCGCAGCCAGAGTACGGGAGGCCCCCGCGAGGCCTACGCCTCGACGAGGGTGCGGCGGATGACGCTCGTGAAGAAGCCGAGCCCGTCGACGCCCGATCGCATCGCGGCGGCGGTGTCGGGGCCGAAGCCCGGCTCGACCGCGTGCTCGGGGTGCGGCATGAGTCCGACGACGTTCCCGGCGGCGTTCGTGATGCCCGCGATGTCGCGGAGCGATCCGTTCGGGTTCACGCCCACGTAGCGGAAGGCCACGCGCCCCTCGCCCTCGAGCCGATCGAGCGTCTCCTCCGAGGCGATGAACCCGCCCTCGCCGTTCTTCAACGGGATGGTGATCTCCTGGCCGGCCTCGAACTCACCGGTCCACGCGGTCGACGCGTTCTCGACGCGCAGGACCTGGTCGCGGCAGATGAACGAGCCGTGGTCGTTGCGGATCAGGCCGCCCTCGAGCAGGTGCGCCTCCGCGAGCATCTGGAAGCCGTTGCAGATGCCGAGGACCGGCATGCCGGCGTTCGCCGCGTCGACGACCTCGGTCATGATCGGGCTGAGCGAGGCGATCGCTCCGCAGCGCAGGTAGTCGCCGTAGCTGAAGCCGCCCGGGAGGATGAGGGCGTCGACGCCCTCGAGGTCGTGCGATCCGTGCCAGAGCGCGACGGGCTCGCCGCCCGCGAGCCGCACGGCGCGCTGCGCGTCGCGGTCGTCGAGCGAGCCGGGGAACGTGATGACGCCGATGCGCATGGGCCGACTCCCCGCGCTCAGTGGGTCTCGCCCGCGGGGGCGTCGTAGCCGTCGTGGTGACCTGCCGCCTCGCCGGCCAGTTCGGCGTTCGACTGCTCGTAGTGGATGCCCACGACGTCCTCGATGACCGAGTTGGAGAGCACGTGCTCGGCGAGGGCGGCGACCTCGGCGCGGACCGCGTCGTCGATCGGGCCGTCGACGGTCAGTTCGAAGCGCTTGCCGACCCGGACCCCGCTGATCGAGTCGTGCCCGGTACGGGAGAGCGCGCCGGCGACGGCCTTCCCCTGCGGGTCGAGCAGTTCGGCCTTGGGCATCACTTCGACGACGATGGTGGGCACCGCGGTTCTCCGTTCGGTGTCGAGGGTGTGGATGCGTCGATTCTATCCGTCGGCCGGACGCCGCTCGTCGCCCGCCGTAGACTGCGGGCGTGACGGCTCGGACCGCCGGTCGCGAGCGGCTCTCGAGGGCCGACGCGGCGAACATCGCGATGGACGTTCCCGACCAGGTGAACGCGTTCCTGATGGCCGGCGTGCTCGCTCCGGGCGGAGCGGTCGGCGCCGACGGCTCGGTGGACCTCGACCGCGTCCGGGCGAGCCTGGCCTCCCGGATCGCCGCGGTCCCGCGGCTCTCGCAGCGCGTGGTCCGCGACGGACGCGCGCTGGCGTGGGAACCGGTGGCCCTCGATCTCGCGCGACAGGTGCGCACCGTCGAACCGGTGGACGGGCGCGCCGGCCTCGAGGAGCTCTGCGCCCGGCTCATGGTCACGCCGATGGCGCTCGACCGGCCGCTGTGGGAACTGCTCCTCGTGCCGGGGGTCGCGCCCGATCGCCTCGGCGTCGTGCTGCGCATCCATCACGCCCTGGCCGACGGCATCGCCTCGGTGCGACTGGTCGAGCGCCTGCTCGCACCCGAAGCGCGAGACGAGGCGGATGCCGCGCCGCGGACCCCGAACGGAGCTTCCGAGGTCGCCGCCGAGGCCGCGCCCGCACGCGGCGTGCGTGCGATCGCATCCGGCGTCGAGCGCACGCTGGGCATGTTCCGGCAGGCGGTGCCGGACACGGTCCTCCTCGGTCCGATCGGCCCGCGGCGCGGCGTCGCGTTC
>NZ_SDPL01000443.1 GCF_004135055.1 Agromyces binzhouensis
GCGGCCGCCCGCCCGCCCGCGACGAGCCGGACGCCGAGGAGCAGGGCGGCGACGCCGACCAGCCCTGCGACGAGACCCCACGGGATCGAGACGCCGCCGATCTCCCATGCGTGCCGGTGCCCGATCGTCGCCACCGTGCCGTAGACCACGCCGACCGCGAACGCGATCGCCATGGTGCCGATCCGGGAGCCGAGCGATCGGCGCCCGGCGGCCGCGCTCACGGCGCCGGCGTCACGGTGTACGTCACCGTGCCGCCCTCGCCCGCGAGGATCACCAGGAGCTCGCCGTCGGTGTACACCGAGCCGGCCGCGGTCGCCTGCGCCATCGACGGGTCCTCGCGGAACCCGGCCCCCTGGACCTGTGCACGAGCATCGCCCAGGGGATCGGCCGCCTCGGACGAGAGGACCACGACCCAGCCCTCCGCGCCCGCGGCCCCGCCCGCGAGTTCGATGCTGCCGTCGATGATCGGCACCGAGGCCGGGAAGTCCGCGGGGAGCTCACCGCTCAGCTCGACCCGACCGCCCGTCGCGTCCTCGACGGCGTCCCCGACGCCGCGCTCGACGGTCTCCTGCACGACGCCCGTGCAGCCGGTGAGCAGGGTCGCCGCCGCGAGGCTCGCCACGATGGCGGTGGCGCGCACGCGCCTGGAGAAGATGGGCATGGGCGGGAGTCTAACCGCCGCGCCCGGGCCGCTGCTCCGAGGGCGACACCCCGGACCGGCGGCATGCCGTAGCGTGGTCGGCGGTGCGGCCGAACCGCCGCGGGAAGGACGATCGAGGATGCCCGAACAGCCCGGAACCGACGAGCACCGCCCGCCCGTGCGCATCGAGCGCGACGGCGTCGTCGCCACCGTCGTGATCGACCGGCCCGAGGCGCTCAACGCCCTCTCCCCCGACGTGCTCCGCGCGATCGCCGACGCGTTCGACGCGCTCCGGAACGAGGCGGACGCCGTTCGCGGCGTCATCGTCGTCGGCGAGGGCGGCCGCGCGTTCGTCGCCGGCGCGGACATCCGCTCGCTCTCGACGCTCACGCCCGATGAGGGCGCGGAGGCCGCGCGACTCGGTCACCGCGTCGCCGCGGCGATCGAGGCGTTCCCGGCTCCCGTCATCGCCTGCGTCGACGGGTTCGCGCTCGGCGGCGGGCTCGAACTCGCGCTCGCGTGCGATCTCATCTACGCGACCGAGTCGTCGTGGTTCGGTCAGCCCGAGGTCCGGCTCGGGCTCATCCCCGGGTTCGGCGGCACGGTCCGGCTCCCGCGCGCCGTCGGCCTCTCGCTCGCGAAGGAGCTCATCTTCACCGGGCGCCGCATCGACGCCGCGGCCGCGGAGTCGGCCGGCCTCGTCGCACGCCGATTCGCGGACCGCGACGCACTCCTCGCCGGAGCCAGGGCGACCATCGACGAGGTCTCCGCGAACGCCTGGACGGCGGTCGCCCTCGCCAAGCGCGTGCTCGTCGACGCGGCCGGGACGCCGACCGCCACGGCCACCGAGTTCGAGGTCGCGGGCTTCGCGGACGCGTTCCGGACCGACGACATGCGCGAGGGCGTGGCCGCCTTCATCGAGAAGCGGGAGCCGGAGTTCTCGGGTCGCTGACGCGGCGGCGGATGGCGCGGCGCGCGCGCCGCAGCTCCGGAACCGCCGTCGGGCCTCCGGAGTCCGGACCAGGGGTCCGGAGCCGGGTCAGCCGGTCACGTGCGTGCTGAGCCAGGACATGCCGTCGAAGCGGACGCCGTCTGCGCCGTACATCTCGAGGTGGAGGTGCGGACCGGTGGACTGGCCCGTCGTGCCGACCGCGCCGATCGGCTGACCGGCGGTGACGCGCTGCCCGGCGGCGACGGCGAGCGAGCCGTAC
This sequence comes from Agromyces binzhouensis, assembly GCF_004135055.1. Taxonomy (GTDB): domain Bacteria; phylum Actinomycetota; class Actinomycetes; order Actinomycetales; family Microbacteriaceae; genus Agromyces; species Agromyces binzhouensis. The sequence continues at coordinate 1,852 of NZ_SDPL01000443.1, forward strand.
TGCATGTGCGCGTAGAGCGACGTGACGACGACGCCGTCGATGTTGTGCTGCACCTCGACGTAGACGCCGAGGCCGCCGCCCGCCTCGGTCGCGGTGATCACGACGCCGTCGGCGATGGACCCGATCGTGGCGCCGAGTCCCGGGTTGAAGTCGATGCCGTCGTGGAAGGTCGAGCACCCTCCGCACGGTGCGATACGCGGGCCGAAGCCCGACGCGGTGCGCGAGGGGTCGACCGGCCACACCACGCGGTCCGCCTGCACGAGGGAGACCTCGCCCAGGCCGGCGACGCTCGACTCGATGGGCGGCGGGGCCGCCTCGACGTCCCAATCGCCGGCGTCGATCGGCTCGAGCGCGACCTCGGACCCGACCTCGAGCGTCTGGGAGCGGAACGAGATCGAGTCCTCGGCGGGTGCGTAGACCGAGGCACGGGCGACCGTGTCGGTCGCGGTGACCGCGAGTGCGGGGACGCTCGTCGAGAGCAGCATGCCCCCGGCGAAGGTCATCGCGCCGATCGTCATGACCGGACGCAGTGCGGCGGCGGCTCGACGGCGCGCCGGCCGGACGGCCGCCGATGCGGCGGTGGTCGGCTGCGCGGCCTCGGGGTTGGCGGAGGTTGCGGGGC
>NZ_SDPL01000444.1 GCF_004135055.1 Agromyces binzhouensis
ACGCCGACGCCGACGAGCCGGTGCGCCGGCCCCGCGGCATCCGTCGCCCGCGCGCACACCGACGCGATCGCGCCGGCGAACGTCTCGGGCGTCTGCTCCGCCCCGGTCGGGGCGCGGTGACGGCTTCCCGGCACGATGCGTCCCTCGGTGTCGACGAGCGCGGCATCGACCTTCGTGCCGCCGATGTCGACGGCGAGCGCGACGGGGGACTCGGACTCGGCTGCAGGCATGCGTCGATCATGCCGTGGAACGGGCCGAGCAGCACGGTCACCGCAGGTCGAGCCGCATGATGATGCGCGGGAAGCCGTTCAGCACGCTCGTGGTGTCGGCGGCCTTCGTGAAGCCCGCACGCTCGAAGGCGGCGCGGGTGCCGACGTAGGCCATCGTGAGATCGACCCTCTCGCCCCCGTTGTCGACCGGGTAGGCCTCGACCATGGGTGCGCCGTGTTCGCGAGCGAACGCGACGGCGCCCGCGATGAGGTGGTGCGAGATGCCCTGCTTCCGGTGGCCGGGCCGGACGCGCACGCACCACAGCGACCACACGTCGAGGTCGTCGAGGTGCGGGATGCGCCGGTTCGTCGCGAAGCTCGTGTCGGCCCGAGGGTGCACGGCCGCCCAGCCGACGGGCTCGTCGCCGTCGTAGGCGATGACGCCCGGCGCCGGATCCTCTGCGCACAGCTCCCGGACCCGCTCGCCGCGAGCGGGACCTCGGAGCGACAGGTTCTCCTTGGACGAGGTCAACCGGTAGCTCAGGCAGAAGCACACGTTCGCGTCGGGTCGCTTGGGCCCGACGACCGCGGCGACGTCGTCGAAGACGGACGCCGCCCGAACCTCGATGGCCACGGTCAGTCGATCGACGCGGGATCGGCCCAGCGCAGCACGCGCAGGGCGCGGAGCGTGTTCCACGGGCTCGGCTCGCCCGCGGGCGCATCGATCTCGTACCGGTCGCGGCCGGGCCAGCGTTCGCCGGCGCGCCACCGGCCGTCGTCGTCGCGCTGGCTCAGTACCAGGTCGAGCGCGGGCCGCAGCCGCGCGTCGGGACGGCCGCCCGCGTCGCGGAAGTGATCGAGTGCACGCAGGACGTCGTAGAACCAGTACGTCGGGAAGGAGAAGTTCGTGTAGCGCGGCTTCACGAGCTCGCCCGTCGACTTGCGCCGGAACAGGCTGCGCTCGAGCAGGTACTCCTCGCCGCCGCGTCGGGCATCGGTCACCGCGGCATCCGTCGACCCGGTGGCCCGCTCGTACGCGAGGAGCCCCTCGACGACGCAGAGCGTCGAGTCGAACGACGAGCGCTGCGACTCGTCGGCCGGCTCGCAGTTCCACCCGCCGTCGGGAAGCGTCTCGTCGAGGAGGCGCGCGACGATCCGGTCGCTGCCCGCGCCGAGGACGCCGAAGTACGCGGCGTTCGCGAGCACGCCGCCGTTCACGCACTCCTCGACCTCGCCGCTGAAGTAGGGCAGGTCGTCGAACTCGGCCCAGACCACGCCGTCGACGACCCGGTCGATCGCCGCACGCACGGGTGCGGCCTCGGGCGGTGCACCGAGGTTCCGCAGGACCTGCAGGGTCCACATGACCGAGTTGCGCTCGCGGCTCGACCCGTAGACCTGACCGCCCCAGTAGCCGTCGTCGCCCTGTTCGGCGAGGAGGCGCGCACCCCAGCCCTCGGTCGCCACGCGCGCGCGTTCGGTGGCGACGGCGTCGTCGGGCGCGTCCTGCAGGTCGCGCATGACCTGCCAGCGCACGCTCGGGTCGCCGCCGAGGAGCCAGGTGATCACATCGTCACGCATACGGCCATGTTCGCCCATGCCGCCGACACCGACGAGGGGGCGATGGATGCCGCGGTGCTGCGCTCGCGCGACGTCAGTCGTCTGCGACCTCCGGGGGCCACGCCACCTCGAACCGCTCGAACAGCACGTCGAGATCGTCGTGCCACTCGACGCCGATCCCCGGGCAGACCCGCTGCCAGTAACGTCGGTGGTTGTCGCGCCACGACTCGAGCGTGCGGTCGTCCTCGCCCTCGTCGAACGCGAACGCGGCGTCGACGCTCGAGAACGGGCCGATCCGCAGCTCGGTGCTGCGGAGGATCGCGCGCGGTCGGCCCGCCGAGTCGCAGGCGATCCAGTGGCTGCCGACCCGGGGGAGCGGCTGCCCCTCGTGGCGGAACTCCGCGACGAGCGAGGCGGTCGCCCGTTTGGTGCCGTCGAGCACGAGCCCGAGCAGCTCGTCGGTGAGCGCGGGGTGGTCGCCGAACACCTCGACGCTCGGCGGTTCGGCGTCGAGGGCGCGATCGGGGCGAGCCGCGCGGTACTCCTCCCAGAACGCGGTGGCGGCCGCCCCGTCGACGGGGGCGTTGGGCCCGCTCATACCCGCCTCGCCAGCAGGCTGCCCGCCCATCCGTGGCCGGTCGGCACGTAACCGGCGGGGAACGCGCCGCTCCGGGCGAACGCCGCCCAGGCGGCGCGGAGCGCG
>NZ_SDPL01000445.1 GCF_004135055.1 Agromyces binzhouensis
CCGGTCGCCGTCAGCGCGTCGGCGCGCCCGCTCCTGCACGTCGCGGTGCCCCGTGGCTCGGCGCGGCCGAGCGCCGCCGGCGTCGAAGGGCACGTGATCTCGTTCGAGTCCGTGCGGGTCATCGTGCATGGCGGGTTGCGCGTGGTCGATCCGGCGAGCACCTGGATGCAGCTCGGCGCATCGCTCCGTGTCGACGACCTCGTCGCTGCCGCCGAGTACCTGATCACCGGATCGCAGCCGTTCGACGGACGAATACCGCTCTGCGGCCGGGACCAGCTCGAGTCCGCCCTCGCCGCACATTCCGGGCGTCGTGGGATCGACGCGCTCCGTCGAGCCCTGGCCGCCGCACGATGGGGTGCCCTGTCGCGCAGGGAGACGCTGCTGCGGCTCGACCTCGTGAGGGCGGGCCTACCCGAGCCGGTCCCCAATCACCGGGTCCTGGACGGACGTGGCGAACTCGTCGCGATGATCGACCTCGCGTATCCCGATCGTCGGGTCGGGATCGAGTACCAGAGCGACCTGCACCGATCGCCTGCACAATGGCGTCGCGACATCCGCCGGATCGAGCGGCTCGCCGATCTCGGCTGGGTGATCGTCCAGGCGACCGCGGACGACGTCAGCGCGGACGGCGAGCTGCGCGACTCGGCGGCATTCGCCGACCGCGTGCGTCGGCGACTCGACGCGCGCGGCACGCATCGCAGCTGAACGAGAGGATGGCATCTGCACCGCGCGGCGGGATGATCGGTGCGGATGGCATCTCCTCGACGTGAGGGTGACGCCTCGTCGGCCCGTGGCCGAGCCGAGCGCCGGGCCGAGCGCCGGGCCGGCGCTGCGCGCGGCGAAGTAGGGTTGAGCGCGACATGGCACACCTCCTCGGCGCCGAGCGCCTGCACCTCGAGTTCCCCACGCGCACCGTCTTCGACGAGGTCACCCTCGGCATCGACGAGGGCGACCGCATCGGCATCGTGGGGCGCAACGGCGACGGCAAGTCGACGCTGCTGAAGCTGCTCGCGGGGCGGCTCGAGCCCGACGGCGGCCGGGTGACCGTCCGACGCGGCGTCCGCATCGGCATGCTCGACCAGGCCGACACCGTCGACCCGGACGCCACGGTCGCCGAGGCCGTCGTCGGCGGCATCGACGAGCACGTGTGGGCGGGCGACGCGAAGGTGCGCGACGTGATCGCGGGGCTGCTCGGCGACGTGCCGTGGCAGGGTCGCGTGGGCGACCTGTCGGGCGGCCAGCGTCGCCGCGTCGGGCTCGCGGCGCTGCTCATCGGCGACTGGGACGTGCTGTTCCTCGACGAGCCGACGAACCACCTCGACGTCGAGGGCATCGCGTGGCTCGCGCGCCACGTGAAGGGCCGCTGGGCCGCGAGCGACGGCGCGCTCGTCGTCGTGACCCACGACCGGTGGTTCCTCGACGAGGTGTGCACGGCCACGTGGGAGGTGCACGACGGCATCGTCGAGCCGTTCGAGGGCGGGTACGCCGCGTACGTGCTGCAGCGCGTCGAGCGCGACCGGATGGCGGCGGCATCCGAGGCCAAGCGGCAGAACCTGATGCGCAAGGAGCTCGCGTGGCTGCGCCGCGGCGCGCCCGCGCGGACGTCGAAGCCGAAGTTCCGCATCGACGCGGCGAACGAGCTCATCGAGAACGAGCCGCCCGTGCGCAACCCGGTCGAGCTCAACCGCCTCGCGGTGTCGCGGCTCGGCAAGGACGTGGTCGACCTCCTCGACGTGTCGGTCGAGTACCCGGTGCGGGATGCCGCGCCCGGCGCGCCCGCGACGCGGACCGTGCTGCACGAGCTCGAGTGGCGCATCGCGCCGGGGGAGCGCACCGGCATCCTCGGCGTGAACGGGGCGGGGAAGTCGACGCTGCTGAAGCTGGTCACGGGCGACGTGGAGCCGACGACGGGGCGCGTGAAGCGCGGCAAGACCGTGAAGATCGCGGTCCTGAGCCAGGAGCTCGCCGAGCTCGCCGAGTGGACCGAGGAGCGCGTGAGCGCGGTGGTCGCGGCGCAGAAGACGGCATACGTCGTCGGCTCGGGCTCGAAGGCCGTCGAGCTCACGCCCGGCCAGCTCCTGGAGCGGCTGGGGTTCACGAGCCAGCAGCTCGCGACCCCGGTCAAGGACCTCTCGGGCGGGCAGAAGCGCCGCCTGCAGCTCCTGTTGATCCTGCTGCAGGAGCCGAACGTGCTGATCCTCGACGAGCCGACGAACGACCTCGACACCGACATGCTCGCCGCGATCGAGGACCTCCTCGACGCCTGGCCCGGCACCCTGCTCGTCGTCAGCCACGACCGGTACCTCGTCGAGCGCGTCACCGACCGGCAGGTCGCGATCCTCGACGGGCACCTGCGCGACCTGCCGCGCGGCGTCGACCAGTACCTCGAGCTGCGCCGGCAGCAGGCGACGGATGCCGCGGCCGCGACGTCGTCGGCGGCGATGCGTCCGACCGCGCCCGCGGGCGGGC
>NZ_SDPL01000446.1 GCF_004135055.1 Agromyces binzhouensis
GTGGTGAGCACGAGGCCCGTGCCGGCGGTCCCGAGGCTCGGCAGCGGGCGGATCGCGTGCGCCGCGACGCCGGTCAGCATCGCCGGTGCCACGTCGCCCCGGAAGCGCAGGTTCCACGCCGGCGTGCCCTGCTCCAGCGCCCGCGCTCCGAACCGGGTGGCGACGAGCGGATGCCGCGGCACGCGCAGCAGCGTCGACCCCGTGAACTCGGTCACGGCCTCCTCGTGGGCGACGAGCGGGGCGATCAGGCGCCGGTACGCGCGGCCGTCGCGACCGAGGTCGTCGACCGTGCGGTCGAGGTCGCGCCAGGCCAGGCCCGCGCGTCCGCCGTCGAGCGGGTGGGCGAAGGAGAGCTCGGGGACCCGCAGCTCGATGCGCCGCTCGAGGCCGAAGGCGCGGAAGAACGGCGATGCGAGCGCCATCGGGTGGACGGCCGAGCACACGTCGTGGCGGAACCCGGGCAGCGTCAGCTCCGCGGTGCGGGCGCCTCCCCCCGGTTCCGTCGCCGCCTCGTGGACGCGGACCGACAGGCCGGCGCGGGCGAGCGTCACGGCGGCGGCGAGCCCGTTGGGCCCCGACCCCACCACGATCGCGTCGACGGCGTCACCCCGGGCCATCCGACCTCCCCGTCCGCGTGCGTGCGCTGCGCGTTCGGCACCATGATGTCACGCGACGGGCGTGTCGACGGCGAGCGGCGGACCGGGGCACCGCCGTGGGGGAACGGGGACGTGCTGGGCCCCGATGCCCCGACGCGGCGGCTCCTCCCCAGGTGTCCCCTTCCGCACTGCCACGTGCGGTGCACTGAGCGTACGTCCGCGACCGGGCGCTGGGAACACCCTCGAACGGGGGGCGTTGCGGCGTGGCGGCGATGCCCGCGACGCGGGGGTCCCGCGCGTGGATCCGGCGAGCCGACCGCGGCTCCCCGCGACGTCGGCTAGCCGACGATGCGGCGCAGTCCCGCCATGAGCGCGAGTCGCTCGTCGGCATCGCGTCCGAGCGGCGTCGCGTTCAGCGTCGTGACCCCGGCCCGCGCGAACGCGTCGACGCGCTCGGCGACCTCGGCGGGCGAGCCGATGAGGGAGATCGCGCGAACCAGTTCGTCGGGCACGGCGGCCACCGCCTCGTCGCGACGGCCGTCGAGGTAGAGGTCCTGGATGCGCTCGGCCTCCGCGGCGAAGCCGTAGCTCGCGATCAGGTCGTTGTAGAAGTTCTTCCCCCGCGCGCCCATGCCGCCGATGTACAGGGCGAGGTTCGGCTTGACCGCCGCGATCGCCGCCTCGATCAGTTCGGGTCGGTCGGTGATCGCGAGCGCGGGGCTCGCGAACACGTCGAGTGCTCCGAGCTCGGGCGCCCGGCGCGCTCGGCCCGCTTCGAGCGACGCGCCCCACACGTCGGCCGCGCGCTCGGGGTGGAAGAACATCGGCAGCCAGCCCTCCGCGATCTCGGCCGTCTGCTCGACCGACTTCGGGCCGAGCGAGGCGATCGTGATGGGGATCCGCTCGCGCACCGGCTCGTTGATGAGCTTCAGCGGCTTGCCGAGGCCCGTGCCGCGACCCGCGGCGAGCGGGATCGTGTAGTTCCTCCCCTCGTGGACGACGCGCTCGCGGCGCCACACCATGCGGCACACGTCGACGATCTCGCGCATGCGGCCGAGGGGCGCGTCGTAGGGCACGCCGTGGAAGCCCTCGATGACCTGCGGGCCCGAGGCGCCGATGCCGAGCTCGAAGCGGCCCTCCGAGACGTAGTCGAGGCCGGCGGCGGTCATCGCCGTGAGCGAGGGCGTGCGGGTGTACAGCTGCAGGATGCCGCTCATCAGCGTCATGCGCGAGGTGCGGGCCGCGAGGAAGCCGAGCTGGCTCACCGCGTCGAACGAGTAGACCTCGGGGACGACGACGAGGTCGACGCCGGCGCGCTCGAGCTCGGCGACCTCGGCTGCGGCGTCGCGGAAGCCGCCTGCGTAGCTCAGGAACATGCCGATGCGCATGCGTCACTCCTCGTCGTCGGGGGTGTGGGTCCGGGGGCGCGCAGCCCCCTCAGACCCTAGCCGAACCGATCAGGTCTCGACGACGACGATGGGGTCGGTGGTCGGCGCCTCGGAGCCGCCCGCCGGTTCGACCGTCATGCCGACGACGACCCCCGGAGTGAAGTCCCCCTCGAGCACGACGAAGGCCTCGCCCGCGTCCGGGTCGAACGTGCCGGCCGGCCGCGCCCCGCCCTCGTCGATGTACCAGAGCTCGTACGTCGAGGCCGAGCCGACTTCGGGCAGGTCGGACGCCCGCACGGCGGATCGTCCGAGTTCCTCGGACCACACGATCGTGACCTCGCCGCCGTCGGCGGACGCCACCGTGACCGACTCGGCGTCGGGGGCCTCCGCGATCGCCTGGACCGACCGCTGCGCGCCCCACCCCGCCGGGCCCGGCCAGTTCACGCCGACCACGGCGCCCGCGATGACGAGCACGGCGGCC
>NZ_SDPL01000447.1 GCF_004135055.1 Agromyces binzhouensis
GCCTGCTGGCGGGGATCGGCATCGGCGTCGCCATCGACGGCGGCCCCGCGGGGCCGGAGGCGACGACGGTGCTCGCGAGCGCCGAGCTCGACGCGTTCCCCGGCTGGGACGCGGTCGGCTCCGCCACGGTCGAGCAGGACGCGGCCGGGGAGCGCACCATCCGCGTCGACCTCGCGGCCGACGTTCCGGAGGGGGAGGTGCGCGAGGTGTGGCTCATCCGCGGCGACGCGTCGGGCCTCGTCAGCCTCGGCCTGATGGACGGGGACACGGCGCGCCTCGTCGTCCCGGCCGGCATCGACCTCGACGAGTACCCCCTGGTGGACGTCTCGGCCGAACCCGTCGACGGTGATCCCGCGCACTCCGGCGACTCGATCGTGCGGGGCGAGCTCCGCACGGCGTGAACCGCGGCCGTCGGCGGCGAACCGGTGGATCGCCGCCGACCCGACCCCCGTACTCGAGAGGCACGATGACGTGACCCCCGGCATCCCCGTCGCCGCAGCCCGTCCTGGGACGGACGGCCCGCCGCCCCGGCCGCTCGCACGCGCGGGCCGCCGACGGCTCATCGTGGCGTTCGCGCCCTATGCGGCGCTGAGCCTCGTGCACCTCGTCGTGCTCGTCGGCGGCGGCGACGGCACGGCGGTGACGGCGACGAAGCTCCTGCTGATGCCCGCACTCGTCGTCGCGGTGCTGCTCGCCCGACCCCGGGGGTCCGCGGCCGCCCGGCTGCTCGTCGCGGCGCTCGTCCTGTCCTGGGGCGGCGATGCGCTGCTGACGGGCTCGGGCGACGGATGGTTCGTGGCCGGCCTGCTGTCGTTCCTCGCCGCGCACGTCGCCTACGTCGTGCTGTTCGTCCGGCTGAGCGCGGGCGGTCGCCGGCTTCCGTGGTGGACGCTCGCCTACGCGGCCTGGTTCGCCGGCTTCCTGGCGCTCCTCGCCCCGGGCCTCGACGGGCTGCTCGTCCCTGTCGCGGTCTACGGTGCGGTGCTCGGCATGATGGCCGCGCTCGCGGGCGGACTCGGGGGGCTGGTGGCCCTCGGCGGTGCGCTGTTCGTGGTCTCCGACTCGGTGCTCGCGCTCGGTCGGTTCCTGCCGGGCTACGAGTTCGCCGCCCACGACCTCGTCGTGATGTCGACCTACCTGGCCGCGCAGGGGCTCATCGCGCTGGGCGTGCTCACCCGGCGGGCGACGCGTCCGGATCGATGACGGGCGTCGTCGGCTCCACGGGCCCGGGCGTCGGCCGCGGCGCGGCGCGACCGTCGGCGCTCGGGCGTCCTCGCGACGGCTCGGCGACATCCCGGACGCGATCGACGAGATCGCGCCAGGGACCCGTGACCTGGCGTTCGGCGAGCGTCGCCTCGTGCGGCTCGCACCGGATGCGGTAGGTGTACCGATCGGGTTCCGGCGGCGCGGGCGGGGTCTCGCTCCACGGCAGGCGCTCGACGAGGAGCACCCACTCCTCGGGGTCGGGCTGGTCCTCGACCTCGACGGTCCACGTGAGCCGCAGCCCGGCGAGCCCGCCGCTGCGGGAGACCTCGACCTCCATGCTCCGGATGCTACTCCGGTTCGACTCCGACGGCGCTCCAGCCGCGGGCGACCGCCTGGGCCTCGCGCGAGTCGTCGCCGTAGCGCTCGCGTGCGGCGGTGAGCGTCGCCGCCGCGAACACGGAGAACCCGTCGTTCGGCCTCAGTGCGCCGCCGGTCAGTGCGTCGTACCAGATGCGACCGGCGTGCTCCCACGCGAAGCCGCCGAGCTCGACCGCCGCGAGCGCGAACGCGCGGTTCGGGATGCCGGAGTTGAGGTGCACGCCGCCGTTGTCGGCGTCGGTCACGATGTAGTCGCGGAAGTGGGCCGGCTGCGGGTCGCGGCCGAGCACGTCGTCGTCGTAGGCGGTGCCGGGTTCGAGCATCGAGCGGAGCGCGCGGCCCTGCACGAGATCGGTGAAGATGCCCTCGCCGATGAGCCAGGTGGCCGCACCGGCGTCCTGTCCCATCGCGTACTGCTCGGTCAGTGCGCCGAACACGTCGGAGACGTGCTCGTTCAGGGCGCCGGACTGGTCGCGGTAGCGCAGGCGCGCCGTCATCTCGGTGACGCCGTGCGCGAGCTCGTGCCCGATGACCGAGATCGACTGCGTGAACCCGCGGAACACCTCGCCGTCGCCGTCGCCGAAGACCATCCGCTCGCCGTCCCAGAACGCGTTGTCGTAGTGGTCGCCGAAGTGCACCGTCGCCTCGAGCGGCGCCCCCTCCCCGTCGATCGCGTCGCGTCCGTACACGCGCTCGAAGAGCGCCCAGACCTCGCCGAGCCCGTCGTAGGCCTGGTCGACCGCGATGTCGCCCGTCGCCGGCTGCCCCTCGGTGCGGACGAGGTGGCCGGGAAGCGACTCGGCGCCCTGGGCGTCGGAGATCCGGCGATCGGGCGCGGGTTCGGGTGCGGCGCCCTCGGCGGGCGCGCGCTCGGCGTCG